>NZ_PNDF01000001.1:0-22252 GCF_005887195.1 Pseudoalteromonas sp. S1650
TTTACTCTCACTTTCTTCTCTTTGTGAATAGGCTTTCGCGCGTAATAAATTTCACGCCTACATAGCCTTAGGCACCGCGATTGCTAGATGCGTTCCCAATGCCACACAATGCTAAGCAATTATTTATTATAAAAACCTTTATACCAGCTGATTAACTCAGCCACGCCTTGCTCTACCCCAACCGCTGGTTTATAACCAGTTGCTGCAAATAAGTCTTGTGTATCGGCATAGGTTTTATAAACATCGCCGGCCTGCATTTCGCGAAAGTTCTTTTTCGCTTCAATACCTAATTCAGACTCAATGGACTCAATAAATTTCATTAAATTAATAGGGCTGCCATGACCAATATTATAAACCTTAAATGGCGCAGAGCTTGATGCAGGCGAGCCTGTTTCTACTTTCCAATTTTCATCACGTTCAGGCACTACATCTGCTGCACGAACAACACCCTCGACAATATCGTCAATGTAGGTAAAGTCACGCCACATATCGCCATTGTTATTTATATCGATGGTATCGCCATCAAGCATTTTTTTAGTAAAAATAAACGGCGCCATATCAGGGCGACCCCACGGGCCATAGACTGTAAAAAAGCGTAAGCCTGTAGTCGGCAAGTTATACAAGTGCGAGTAACTGTGCGCCATAAGTTCATTGGCTTTTTTTGTAGCAGCATAAAACGAAACAGGGTGATCAACGCTATCGGTAGTTTCAAATGGTGTTTTTTCGTTCAAGCCATAAACAGAGCTAGAAGACGCATAAACTAAATGCGCAACTTTATTATGACGACACCCTTCTAAAACATTTAAATGCCCCACTAAGTTTGAATCAGCGTAGGCATCTGGGTTTTCAATTGAGTAACGCACACCGGCTTGAGCTGCTAAGTGAATTACACGGTCAAATTGCTCGCGGGCAAACAACTCAGCCATTGCCGCTCTATCTGCAATATCTAACTTGATATAAGTAAAACGCTCGTGCTGTTCAAACTGAGCCAGACGCGCATGCTTTAAATTTACATCGTAATAATCATTTAAATTATCAACACCAACAACAACATGACCTTGCGCTAGTAATTTTTGACTTGTAGCTGCACCAATAAAACCTGCAGCGCCAGTAACTAAATATTTCATTATATTCCTATCTTATTGAGCCCGGTGGCTGCCAATTCATTTGACTTAATGAGAGTGAAGAGCGGCTTCATAGAGAACCAAATGTTCACAAAGAGATAATGAGACGCTTCGCTTTAGAGAAACAAAAGCATTAATATCACTTCCTCATTTTCTTCTCATTCACTTCTCTTTGTGCAAATATCTTCGCGCGAAATAAACTTCACGCCTACACCAAGACATACAATCGCACAAAGAGGGTAAGAGACGCTGCGCTTAAGAGAAAGCAAAAAAGCACTATTATCACTTCCTCATTCTCTTCTCATTCTTTCCTCTTTGTGAAAACATTTTCGCGCGAAATATATTTCATGCCTACGCTGCCATCAACCACCTCTGCAGCGAATGTGCAGATTCTGCTCAAAGCTATTTCGGCTTAATCACTACCAAATAAATCACGTGTATAAACTTTTTCTGCAACATCTTCTAACTCTGCAGCCATGCGGTTAGAAATAATTACATCAGCAGTTTGTTTAAGCTCGTCTAGCGATTTAATAACACGAGAATTAAAGAATGAATCTTCCTTTAAGCTTGGTTCATAAATAACAACTTCAATGCCTTTTGCTTTTATGCGCTTCATTACACCTTGAATAGCAGAAGCTCTAAAGTTATCTGAACCTGACTTCATTACTAAGCGATAAATACCAACCACTTTAGGGTTGCGGGCAATAATAGAATTAGCAATAAAGTCTTTACGGGTAGTATTAGCATCAACAATCGCGCGGATCATATTGTTAGGTACATCTTGGTAGTTTGCTAATAACTGTTTAGTATCTTTAGGTAAACAGTAACCACCATAACCGAATGAAGGGTTATTATAATGCTTGCCAATGCGCGGGTCTAAGCCAACACCTTGAATGATCTGCTTTGCATCTAAACCATGGTTTTCAGCGTAGCTGTCTAGCTCGTTAAAATAAGCAACGCGCATTGCAAGGTAAGTGTTAGAAAAAAGCTTAATTGCTTCTGCTTCAGTAGAGTCTGTAAACAGCACATCAATATTTTGCTTTACTGCACCTTGTGCTAATAAATTAGCAAAAACTTGTGCGCGCTCACTTTGCTCACCCACAATAATACGTGACGGGTGCAAATTATCGTAAAGTGCTTTGCCTTCACGCAAAAACTCTGGCGAAAAAATAACATTATCTGTATTAAACTTCTCTTTTATCGATTTTGTATAGCCAACAGGAACCGTAGACTTAATAACCATAGTTGCATTTGGGTTAATTGCTAAAACGTCAGCAACTACAGATTCAACAGAACGCGTATTAAAATAATTGGTTTCTGGGTCGTAATCTGTAGGGGTAGCAATTACAACAAATGCAGCATCTTTAAGTGCCAATGTTTTATCTGTTGTAGCAGTAAAATTAAGTGATTTATTTTGTAAAAAGTCGCTAATTTCAGTATCTATAATAGGAGACTGCTTATCTTTTAAAAGTGCAACTTTGTTTTCGTCTATATCAACAGCGAAAACTTGATTGTGCTGCGCGAGTAATAGCGCGTTTGATAAACCAACATAACCTGTACCAAATACGGCAATTTTCATTAAGTTACCTTCAAAACTAAGGGGGTTAAGTAATTTTAGCACTTTGTGTTTTATACAGTTAATAGATTTGATACTTAAAAACACTAAAATACAAAAAGCAGCTTAGCCTTTAAGGTAAGCTGCTTGATCAATGTTCAACAATTAATATTACTTAACCTTGTAGGTTTACAACTTTATTGGTAGGGGCTGAGCTGGAGTTTTTGTAGATTTTTTTAGCATTCCAAACAAGATCGCAAATACCGTCAGTTGGGTTAAAACCAGTAGGCGCATCAAGTAAAAGCTGCCTAATGATTTCGTGATCAAAGTTATGACAGGCAATATCAAGCGCTTCTAAAAATACATTTAGCTCGGCCAAAGGTAGCATTACTTCGTTGGCCGTCATAATGCGCTCGTGCGATGTTTCTCCAACGTTATCGCCTATAAGTAACTCTTCGTACAGCTTTTCACCCGGCCTCAAACCTGTACATACTATTTCAATATCCCCATGAGGGTTGTTTTTGTCTTTTACTTCAAAGCCAGATAAGCGAATCATCTTGCTTGCAAGATCTTTTATTTTAACTGACTCACCCATATCGAGCACAAATACATCACCGCCTTTGCCCATTGCACCAGCTTGTATAACAAGTTGAGCTGCCTCAGGTATGGTCATAAAAAAGCGGGTAATGTCTTGATGGGTTAAAGTAATTGGGCCACCTTCGCGTATTTGCCTACGAAACAGCGGTACAACAGAACCACTCGAGCCCAATACATTACCAAACCGAACCATACAAAAACGAGTATTATGGCCCTTACCTTTATTTTGCGCCAACCCTTGTAAACAAAGCTCTGCCATACGTTTTGTAGCCCCCATTACATTTGTTGGGCGTACGGCTTTATCGGTAGATATAAGTACAAAGGTTTCAACTTTAGCGTTTACAGCAGCCTTAGCTGTGTAATACGTACCAAATACGTTATTACGTACCCCCTCAACAACGTTATGCTCAACAAGTGGTACATGTTTATAGGCTGCTGCGTGGTAAACTGTTTGTACACCAAATGCCATCATTACTGTTTCAATACGATTAATGCGCTGCACAGAGCCCATTATAGGAATAAGCTCTACATCAAGCTGGTTATTTGTAACGTACTCGGCGAGCTCTTTTTCGATTGAATATAAGCCATATTCACTTAGCTCAAAGAGTACAAGCTTAGTTGGCTTTTGCTTAACTATTTGGCGGCACAACTCAGAGCCAATAGAGCCGCCAGCACCAGTAACCATAACCACTTTGTTTTTAATATTTGCAGATAACAGATGAGGCTTAGGGGCAACACAGTCGCGGCCTAATAAGTCTTCTATTTCAACATCTCTAAATTCAGAAAGCTTTGCTTTACCTTCAATTACATCAGCCATTCCTGGTATAGAGAGCACTTTAATAGAAAGCGGCTCAAGCTGGGCAAGTATCTGTTTTCGGCGAGCTCTGCTCTCGCTTGGCATTGCTAATAAAACTTTGCTTGCTTTACCCTTGTTTATTAGGTCATAAATATCTTTAAAGGCAATTACAGGAATACCCTGAATAATAGAGCCTTGCTTTGTTTCATCATCATCAATAAAGGCACGAACAAAATACTCAGGTCCAGCCCCTAACGCAGTAGCAAGCTGCCTACCAGATGAACCAGCACCGTAAATAATAACCGACTCTTTATTTGCCGTAGTTAACTTGCCTATCATGGCTCGTACAACAATTCGCGCACCGCCAACGGTTAATAAACATAACCAAGCAAAAATAAACGGCATAGTACGTGGTATTTCAACACCAATAAAAAAAGCAAGAAGAACCAAAACGACCGTACTAATAATTGTACCTAATACAATTGCCCACAATGCCTGAGAGTTCATATAGCGCAACACAGCACGATATAAACCTAAGTTAATAAACGTGAATAATGCGGTAGGTACAAGAAAAGCAAGTAACATCCAATTATCAAGCTTACTAAGAGGGGCCATGCTATCGAGCCTAACAATAAGTGCTAGCCAAAACGCCGACATAATAAATAGCGAGTCAATAAACAACGTAATGATACGCTTTGTGGCACGTGATGAATTTAATATAGAGCGAATAAAATTATCCACAACAAGTTCCCTGTCTTGTTTTTGTCAATAAGATACCAACCTAAGCTTACAGCTAGCTTAACGATTGTTAAATTTTTATGAATTATAGCCGAAATAAATGAACCTAGCCATTAAACTAATACAATAATACTAGTGCATGATTTTTAAAGAGTTATTGAAGATAAAAAGTCTAGGCCTTAGTTTCTCTAACGCCTAGCATCTTTATTAAAGGTTATATTTTCACTTATTCGCCAACTCAAACACAACTTTCATAACCTGAGTTGTTTTTAGTATTTCAGCTTCTGTTAAAGTCGGGTGTACTAAAAACATAATTGAGGTTTCACCTAACTCTACGGCATTAGGCAAACGCTTGGTAGGCCGCCACGGTGTGTTATCAAATGCTTTTTCTAAATACACCTCAGAACAACTACCTTGAAAGCAAGGTACGCCACGGGCAACAATTTCGTTTACAATACGGTCGCGGTCCCAACCTTCAGCTAAGCATTCAGGTTTAATAAACATGTAATGCTTATATTCTGCATGCTCAATGTGTTCCGGTACTGATACTAAGCGAATACAATCAAATCCACTTGCAGCTTGGTCTAACTGTGCACCATAAGCATTGCGTTTTGCTGTCCAATCGCTCATGCGAGTTAACTGAATACGGCCAATAACAGCTTGCATTTCAGTCATACGCCAGTTAGTACCAAAGCTTTCGTGCAACCATCTAAAGCCTGGTGGGTGCTCACGGTTATATATTGCGTCAAAGCTTTTTCCATGATCTTTATAGCTCCACATTTTACTCCATAACTCTTTAGAGTTTGTGGTAACCATGCCGCCTTCGCCACCCGTAGTCATTATTTTATCTTGGCAGAAACTCCATGCACCTACATGGCCAATACTACCAACAGACTTACCTTTATATTTAGCACCGTGCGCTTGCGCGCAATCTTCAATTACATAAAAGCCATGCTGTTCACTGAGCGCCATTATGGCATCCATTTCTGCAGGCATACCCGCTAGATGCACAACAATAACTGCTTTCGTTTTAGGCGTTAGCACCGCTTTAATAGACTCGGCTGTAATCGCTTGGCTATTTAAGTCAACATCGGCAAATACAGGAGTTGCACCTGCAGTCACAATACTACTTGCAGAAGCTAAAAACGTACGCGGAGTAGTAATTACTTCATCACCTTCACCTACATTTAATGCTTTTAATGCAATGTCTAAAGCTAATGTGCCATTACCCAAGGCCACGGCATATTTACTATCGGCCCAAGCTGCAAACTCCTTCTCGAATTCACGGCCTTCTGTACCGGTCCAATAATTAACTTTATTCGATAAAATAACGCGGCTAACAGCATCAGCTTCTTCTTGAGTAAAGCTTGGCCACGGAGAAAAAGGGGTGTTTAACATTTGTAAATTAATCCATCATTTTTATAAATTGCGAGTATTTCTTTACTTGCAACATTTAACCACTACTGCAGGAGACCCAAATGCAGTTACATCAGCAGGTAAGTTCTTAACCACCACACTACCAGCACCAACCAAGGTGTTATCACCAATTGAAATTAATTGGATAACTTGGCTACCAATACCTATCCAGCAACATTCACCAATAGTAACAGCACCAGCCAAAGCCGTATTCGGACAAATATGTGAACACTCACCAATTTTAGTGTCGTGCTCAATAATAGATGATGTATTAATTATGCAACCAGAGCTAATTTCAGCAAAGGCATTAATTACAGCACCAGCAAGTACAACAGTACCCTCTGCTACTTTTGCGTACTGACTTACAGTTGCGGAGGGATGTATTAACCTAGCTAAATCAAAACCGAATTGCTTTAGCTCATTGCATTTTTGTTTTCGAACTACGTTGTTGCCAATTGCAACAATCACCTCAACATTTTCGACTTTACAAGCTAATAAGTCGTTAAAAGTACCGACTATGTCCCAGTGCTCAAGTTGTGTTTTTGTTGGGTAAGCGTCATCATAAAAACAAACTTTATAGCCAAGTACTTCTGCTAAATCGGCAACGACTTTACCATGCCCACTTGCTCCTAAAATAGCAATTATCGGCTTTAAATTAGTCATTTTTACTGCCTTTAAAAGGCTCTATAGTTACATGACCGTCTGCACTAATACCTTCTCGAACAAATACTTTTTTAACCGTTAAAATTAGTATTTTTAAATCGAGCCAAAAGCTTTGGTTATCAACGTACCATACATCGAGCTTAAATTTGTCCTCCCAACTAATGGCATTACGACCATTTACTTGCGCCCAACCAGTAATACCAGGGCGAACATTATGGCGGCGAGCTTGCTCGGTACTATAAAGTGGTAGATATTGCACCAACAATGGCCTTGGCCCTACTAAGCTCATATCGCCCTTGAGTACATTAAATAGCCCAGGTAACTCGTCAAGGCTAGTGGAGCGTAAAAAAGCGCCAAATTTGGTCATTCGCTCATTGTCAGGTAATAAATTACCATGCTTATCTTTACCATCGAGCATGGTTCTAAACTTCATCATTTTAAATACAGTGCTATTGAGACCTGGGCGGTCTTGTGTGAACAAGATAGGCGAGCCTAATTTAAAGCGAATGAGCGCAGCAACCGCAACTATTAGTGGTAACAAAGATATGATTGCACTTAGAGACAATACAAAATCAAAAAAACGTTTCATTATATTCCTGAATTAAAATTTAATCACCAATGATCATATTTATTAATTGCTTATTAACTTCATTAGAATCAAAGTTCTCTTTTGCCATGCTATGACTTTTCGCTCCCATAACTTCAATAAGCGCTCTATCATTTAGGAATTTCTCCATTGCTCTAACGATTGAGATATGGTCATGTGGCGGGCATAAAAAACCGTTAAAACCATGCTTAACTGTCTCTCTACAACCAGGTACATCTGTTGTTATTACTGGACGACCTATTGCCATCGCCTCTTGAGTACTCCGTGGTACGCCCTCTCTATAATACGAAGGCAAAACAAATACACTTGATTCATGTAACCACTTTATTACATTATCAACTTGTCCTGGATAAATTATTATACCTGACTTTATTAAAGCATCTAACTCTTCTTGAGATATACTCCCAGGATTTGAATCATCAATCTGTCCCAATACAATGAAATCAACATCAGAATTTGTTAATTTAATTACTTTAGCTGCATTAATGAAGTCTTTTATGCCTTTTTCAGCGAGTAGTCGCCCAATAAAAATAAATTTAACATTATTGGTAGGAGGAGTAGACAAAGGATATTCAGAGAGGTTTACTCCGATACCACCAAGTACTGAGATACTTTTAGTTTTAATATTATATTTCTGGACAAGATCTACCGGATCATCTGGATTTAGGAAAATTAAACGGTCAAGTAGTGGAAATGCTAACTTGTAGAGCAGTACCTGTAATTTCCTTAAGAACTTTAACTTAAAACTTACCCCTGTAGGTTGATCCGTAAAAATATAACCAAGACCTTCTAACATAGCAACAATACGAGGTACTTTTGCTAGTGATGAAGCTATAGTTCCATAAATTGAAGGTTTTGAAAAATAAGAAAAAACTACATCGGGTTCAATTTTTTTAATCAAAGATTTTAACTGTAAAATAGTCATCATATCTTTGGCAGGATTCATACCCGAACGGCTTAACTTGTATTCAATAGGTGTAGCACCCAAGCCCAAAACTTCGCATTTTTGTTCATCTGAATAGTCCATAGCGAAAGCATAAACACTATGCCCACCTAACACTAAAGATTTTATCAAGTCCCTTCTGAAACCTAAAATACTAGAGGCCACTGTACCAATAATTATTACTTTTTTCATAAACCACTCAACGTAAATAGAAACCAAAAATATTCAATTAGGATAAAGTAAGAAATATCTTTTCTACTTTAGCTTCTAATGATAAATGGGAGTGCGCAAACTTATTTATCTCACGTGGTGTTGAAAAATTGGTTTTCTCAAATGACTTAATCAACTGAATAAGTGATTCAATACTATCATCGTTAGGTATCACATAACGAAACTTACATTCACTATGGAAGTCAGGATCAACTCCAACCCCTATTACTGGTAATCCAGAAAGCATATATTCCCGAGTTTTAAGATCTGAGGCTTCATTCAACCCCTTTCTAAATAAACCTAAACTAGAAATTCCAACATGTGATCCAGCTAAAATCTCACTTAACTCTCCTCCAACTTTCTTACCAATAAAATGTATATTTTTCTCAACCCCTAAAGTTTGGCTAAGCTTTCGCAAATTATTAAGCTCATCTCCTTCCCCTATTAGCGTAAAAGTTACGCGATAAGGTAGTTGTAAATTATTCGTAACTGCAATCGCTTTAAGGACTCTATCAAAGCCATGCCAATTCGAAATATTAGCGACTGCAACAAGCTTTAATTCATTCGCAGGCCACACTGAATTTCTCAAAACAGTGCTCTCGTTTCTAACAAGAATACCATTACCCATTTTTAATGTTTTATCAGTTAGACCTAATTTGAACCATCGACCTTCATCTGCGTATTGAATTATTAAATTAGCGGGAAACAAAACCCAAGATCCAGATAAATATGAAACGCCCTTTCTAAAAACCCTATAAATGGGATTTTTAATTAGAACACTAATTTCTTGCAAGCCAATAACTCTAGGGGTTGGAATATCAATGATAACTCTTTTATTCTTTAAACGAAGATATATTAAAATAAAAAAAACCAATGGGAATACAAGGTCGTTAAATCTGATCACAACAATATCCGAACGACATTTCGCAAGGGATTTTAAGAAAGATAATAAACCTTTAAAATCTGTTTTAAAGAAATAAGCATTAGAATCCACACCCAAAGCATTTGATGCATCAACAGTATTTTTTATTTTCTTTGCAACCCCCACAGCTGAGTCCACATCAACTAAACCAAGATAATTCAAACTTTTAAAACTCATATTTAGTCCAAAAATAAAAAATTAATTATAAACCTTAAGGACTTCAAGCTCTTGATTCTCCCAAGAGTATAATTTTGATATGGTTGAAACATTATATTTCATCTTACTATAGTCCTCTTTAACTATTTTATTTATAGCATTAATAAATCCAACCTCTGTATTCTCCTCAGAGACAACACCGACATTATACTTTCTAACTAAGCTACTCATTTCATATAGGTTTGAAACAATCACAGGTAAACCTGCCATAAAATATTCAAACATTTTATTTGGCAAACAATATCTATAGCTTAAACATGAGTCTTCGATAAAAGAAATCCCATAATCTGCTGATGACGTGTGAATTAATAAATTTGTCGGGCTTACTGCGGGGAAGAAAAAGATTCGCTCTGATTTTTCAGCGAAGTCCTTTACTACTGACTCAAGTTTCCCATAACCCATAACAACTAAAACCTTTGAATCATCATCAAGTTTTACAAAAGTATTAAGTAAGATATCAATCCCCCGCCCTCTACTAAGAGCCCCTTGATAAAGAAATATTTTTTGCTCTTTTCTTATACCTAGCTGCTCTCTAAAAATGTCATGCTTTTCGACAACTGCGTAGTAGGGGCAGTTAAGTACTAGCTTCGGTTTTTCTATAGCATACAATTTAGAGTATTCGCATGAAATTGAATCACTTACTGTCATAACCTCATCAGCAAATTTAATTAACCCCTTTTCCATAATTTTGATAATGCGCTTTTCTAAGCCGTGTACACCATTCATTTCCGTTTCATATTCATGCGCATCATAAATCACTTTTACATTTTTATTAAATACTTTCGCCAAAACTCCTACTGGTAATGCTGACAAATCATTACAGTGAATGAAATCATTATCTTTTGCTTTTAAAAAAGCTCTGATTATAAACTCAAGATACTTAAAAACCTGGAAAAATTTTATTTTAGGCCATTTCCTTGTTAATAACTTTATCCTTTCTACATTAAAATTTTCAGAAGACTCTAAATAAGGCAGATTTTCATCATGCATTGCTAGTACTGTTACAGCAAAATTAACTTTTCCTAATGTATTTGATATTTTCAAAACTCTACTATCATTTGTAAAGTTATTCAGAACAACATTAGCTACTTTCATTATTTTTAAACCTTATTAAAAATGTTAAGAAACCGATAGAGAACCACAAGACCGCCCAGAGTAATACTGTGGCCAAATTAGCAATTAAAAAAACATATATAATGATACAAAAATACAAAATAGATATAGGCTTCTCTATTATACTAATCCTATCAGAATATAGCTTCTTATCTGCTATCAAAATCCCACGAAATGAACGATAGAAAAAAATTACAGCTAGTGAGAAGCCTATCACTCCTGTATGTGTCAAAGAAAACAGTAAAGCGCTGTGGGGGTAAGTACCATTACCTGTAGTTTCTACATCAACGTTATAATTACCAAATAAAGGCGAATCAGAAAATTGAACTAAAAAGTTATTTTTAATAATATCTAATCGAGACAATATAGAATCATTATTACCCGAGCCATAACCTGAAAACCTAGTTTTACTAAAATCAAAATCACTAAAGCTTATAAGAATAATAGATAGTACTGATAAGATTAAAAATGTAAAAATACACATGAACAATGTTTTTTTCATGAAGTACCTATTAAATAATAAACTCCTTATATTACTACCCGCTCCATATATAACTTTTGATTTAGAACTATAAATGACACCTTGCATTACAAGAGAAATAAATGCAATCCCTCCTACCATGAGAAAAGAATTATTTGAACCCATCATTTGAGCATTCAACATAGCAATAATTGCGATTGTTATATATATAGAATTTACTAACAATCTTTTAAAGGCACTTGCATTATAAAAATAACACACTGAGTTATAAGTAAAGACCAAGGAGGTTAGTATAATAAATATGATTGTTGAAAAATTTCCTGGCCTTTGATAAGCACCATTCACATCACTTAACAAGAAAACATCATCTCTCAATCTCATTTTTAAACTTAAAAAAATATCGATATAAAAGAACCCCATCATAGTAATGAGAATTAATAGTATACGCCTAACCAATTTTGGATTTCTCTCTACAAACTTTAATAATTCAGACAAGGAAATTGACATTGTCCACCCTAAAGTAAGGAAAAAGAGTACTCCACCAGCAGTCCCTATAATTTGATCTTTAAGATAAGAGGTATCTTGCTTGTCTACAGTAATCCTGAATATCAACCATGCGATTAATAAAAAAAGTATAAACACATCAAACTTAACATATAATCGATTGCTTCTGAGTAAGTAAGTGAAAACCCCTATTGAGATTAAAAAATAAATCCCTACTAACACTAACCCGCTACCCATTTCACCTACTGTTTTCACATTGATAGAAAAGTAAACTAACAACATACCAACTTGTAAGAACAATAGAAAACTGAAAAGCTTATAATATACTCTCTTATTAAACATATACTACTTCCCCCTCTTATTTACTATTACAAGCACTGTTGTTAAATATAGAGAGTAAAACAAAAAACCAGATAAGATATAATATTCAACACAAAAGCTAGAGTTAAGATGTAGTAATAAAAAAACTCCACCAGCGCGTAAAATGAGACCAAAGAACTGTAAATAAAATGCAATTTTTTGTAAGTTAACGATGTGAAGAGCCATTGATACAGGTGATGTAATAAATTGAAGAAAGAACCAAGGTACCATAAAACTCACCAAAACCCCGGTTCTAGCCCAATCATCGCCTAAGAAAAAACTACTTAATATTGGTGCCATTACACCAACTGCAAAAAATGGAACCATTGATATTTTAGCTAAGTACATTGTAGTTTTATTAGTGAAGTTTTTTAACTCACCATTGTGGTATTTTTCAGCCGCCTCTGAAAGGTAAACCTGTCCTACAGCTGCACCAAGTAAAGTCGCAGGAATGGCTAATAGCTTCATACCCAGCATTAAAAAACCGCCCTCATCACCCAAGGTAGTAGCAATCATAAATATAGGTAATTGTATAGCCGCAACATTAAAAAGAGATTCACTAGCCGAATACAGTGGAAAACTTTTAAACTTAAATAAAGTCTCCTTTAAACTACTTATTTTAACCTTTTTCAACTCAAGGATAGAGTCACTGTAGAATGATTTAGAAAGCCGAAACATACCTGCTGCACTTTGCAATATCTGTCCAGTTAGCAGCCCTATAGAGCCATAAGCAAACCAACCCAATGATAATTGAGCTGAAGTACCGTAAAACGATTGTTCTACTCTAGTTCTAGCTAGTAGCTTGAAATCTTTTTTTCTTGTAGCCCAAAATTGTAGAACTTTATAAATAGATGAACCCAAAAGACCTATCGGTAATAACCATAAAAAGACACCAACCTCTGTACCCAATATACTCCGAATCTCACTATTAAAAGTTAACAACCCTAATGTCAAAACAGTAAGACTTATAAACAATGACAAGAATGATAAAACAACAAGATTTATAGCCTCAGAATCCTTTTCTGCAATAGGGATAGCTATCTCCAACCTTACACAAGAGATTGTACTTATTATTGCTAGAATAGCTGAATATGATGCTAAAATTGAAAAGTCACTAGGAGTATACAAGCGAGTAAGTATTGGGAGGGCTGCAACTGAAATTACCTGTGCCAGCCCCGCCCCTCCAACTAAAACTAGAACCCCACGAACAAATTTACTTTGTAGTGAGGCTTTTATCTTTTTTAAAAAATAAGACATGTATCACTATGCCATATACCCATGCATAGGTAAACTAAATACTGATTTAGCTAACTTTTCTGCAACAGTGAAGTCACCAGCTTTATACCCTAAATGGCTAAATGCACTCTGCTCATGCATGCATGTACCATAGTAAACCATTGTCGGTATGCCTTGCTCTTTATACTTTGCCATTTCAACATCGCGACTATCAGACACTAACGTGTATTGCGCCCATGAACTAACATAGCCAGTAGGAACTTGTGGAGTTTTATATTTTGATGATAACTGAGCTTCGTAATTTGCAGCTGCTTTGTTGCGGTTAATAAGTTCGGTTGGGAACTCTGCTAGCTTCTCCAGTAAAATTGCCGCTTGAATGGTATCAAGGCGAGAGTTCATCCCAATGCGTATATTATCGTATTTGTCTTTGCCTTTTCCATGTACACGGTATGACTTTAGTAATTCTGCATATTCATCATTATTCGTAAATACAGCACCACCATCGCCATAACAACCAAGAGGTTTTGCAGGGAAGAAGCTCGTAGTTGCTATATCGCCAAAGCTACCAGCTCGTTTTCCATCAATTTCACCACCAAACCCTTGCGCCGCGTCTTCAATTAACTTCAAATTGTATTTGTCTGCTATTTTTTGAATCTCAGGGTAATTCGCTGGTAAACCAAATAGATCAACAGCAATTATTGCTCTAGGGGTTAACTTACCTTCAGCGATAGTCGTTTGGATACGCTTTTCAAGATCTATTGGGCAAATATTGAATGTTGCCTCATCAGAATCAACAAATACAGGCGTTGCCCCCTCGAACGCGATCACTTCTGCCGTTGCAAAAAAAGTAAAGGTTGGGCAAAAAACGGCATCCCCTTCTTTAATACCCAACACCATCATAGCGAGCGTTAAAGCATCTGTACCGTTTGCACAGGTAATAGCATGCTTAACACCCACATAGCTTGCAAGCTGGTCCTCAAGCTCTTGAACTTCTGGCCCCATTATATAATGACCATGCTCTAACACTGTTTGTATACGCTTATCTATTTTAGTTTTTAAGTGCTGGTATTGCGCAGCTAAATCTATGAATTGCATTTATGAGTACTTCTAAAAATTATTGAATCGAAACAAAGCCGTTTTCTAATTTGTATTGCTCACCAGTGTGCACACACGTAGCAATAGCATCTCCTTCGAGCGGTAAGTTTAACTGCTCACCATACTTGCTTATCCAGCCTATTTGTTTAGCAGGTACACCCACAATTAAAGCGAAAGGCTTTACATCTTTATTAACGACAGCACCTGCACCAATAAGAGAGTATTCACCTATTGTCACACCGCATACTATTGTGGAGTTAGCGCCAAGTGTTGCGCCTTGCTTAACAAGCGTATCTCGATATTCTGTTTTACGCTCTATAAATGAACGCGGGTTATAAACATTAGTAAACACCATACTAGGGCCGCAAAATACATCATCTTCTAGGTGAACATTATCGTAAACCGACACGTTATTTTGTATTTTAACATTATTGCCAATGGTTACTTTATTACCGATAAATACATTTTGACCTAGCGAGCAGCCCTCACCAATTTCAGCACCACCACATACGTGAACAAAGTGCCAAACACGTGTGTTTTCACCAATTTTTGCGCCATCATCTACAATGGCGCTATCGTGTACATGATATTTCATGGCTAAAGTACCTTTGAAAGTAAGGGATGCGCTTTATCACTCGCAACTGCAATTGGCATTTCACGAATTTTTTCAACTGTTTTAATTGCCTCACGATTCTCATCAACACCAAAGCCGTTACCTGCTAAAATATTTTGGTAACTTTGTGTATGTAAATCAGTGAAACCACCCGAAAACTCTAATTCTTCAGTGTTACTACCATCATTGATTGTGATACTACGGTAAGTTAGCTTTTCACCCTTCACAGCGTTTTCAGGTAAATTATTTGCGTCAATTGACAAGAACCATTTTACGCGAGCACGTTCATATTCAAGGTAACCACTTGAAGTTTTTTCGTCTCTAAAATGAACTTCGTTATGCTTTAACTCACCAAAAATAAAATGCAACATGTCATAAAAGTGAACACCTATATTCGTTGCTACACCACCCGATTTATGGTCAAATCCTTTCCAAGATTTCATGTACCATTTACCACGTGATGTCATATACGTTAAATCGACATCAAAGACAGTGCCTGCAGGCGCAGCAGCAACTTTTTCTTTTAAGGCAATAATTGATGGGTGCAAGCGTAATTGCAAAATTGAATTCACTTTAGCACCGTATTTTTGCTCGTATTCTTTTAAAATATCCATATCTTCAGAATGCAAAACCAATGGTTTTTCACATATGACATCAATGCCATTTTTCAAGGCGTACTTTATATGTGGTGCATGCAAGTAATTAGGACTACAGATAGAGATGTAATCAATCTTATTTCCTTGCATTGCTTGGTCTTCAACGTATGCGGTAAAGTCTTCAAACTCAGTAAAAAATTCCGCTTCTGGAAAGTGGCTATCCATAATGCCTACAGAATCATTGATATCCATTGCTACTAATAAGTTATGGCCTGTTTCTTTAATTGCTTTTAAATGACGTGGTGCGATATAACCTGAAGCACCAATTAGGGCAAAATTTTTCATATTATTTTAATTCCTTTATAGTCTGATATCGGCTTCATTTGGTTTTAGAACGTGCTTAACATCATATAAAACATGATTTTCTTTGCCTAGCGCACGTAAGTTTGCTTCACCCATTTCTTTTAACTCAGAGTGGTCAACAGCTAATACAACACCGTCATATTTGCCTTTTTCCAGTGTAGTAATTAACTCTACCCCATACTCATGTTTAACTTCATCTGGGTTTGCCCAGCCGTCATATACATCTACCGACATATTAAAATCTTTAAGCTCTCTGACAATATCAATAATTTTTGTATTACGTACATCAGGGCAATCACCTTTAAAGGTAAAGCCTAATATAAGTACTTTTGCTTCATCGATATGGATTTTTTTGCTGGCTAACTTTTTAACTAACTGGGTGGCAACATACTCCCCCATACCATCGTTAATACGACGACCCGCTAAAATAACTTCTGGGCGATAGCCCACTTCTTGTGCTTTATGTGTAAGGTAATAAGGGTCAACGCTAATACAATGGCCACCAACTAGCCCTGGTTTAAACTTTAGGAAATTCCACTTAGTTCCTGCTGCATTTAACACCTCTTCTGTATCAATACCTAAGCGGTTAAAGATTTTTGCAAATTCATTAATAATTGCAATATTCAAATCACGCTGAGTGTTTTCAATTACTTTTGCAGCTTCTGCGACCTTAAGTGAGCTCGCTAAGTGAGTACCTGCAGTGATAATAGAACCATACAGTTTATTTACAAATTCCCCAACCTCAGGGGTTGAGCCAGACGTAATTTTCATTATTTTAGTCAAGGTGTTTACTTTATCGCCAGGATTAATACGTTCAGGAGAGTAACCTGCAAAAAAGTCTTCATTAAATTTTAAGCCTGATACTTTTTCGATGATTGGTAAACAGACTTCCTCTGTTGCACCTGGATAAACTGTTGACTCATAAATAACAACATCACCCTTTTTAATAAACTCACCGAGCAATTCAGACGCCTTACGAAGTGGTGTTAAGTCTGGCGCGTTACTTTCATCAATAGGCGTTGGCACTGTAACTATGTAAACATTGCATTCAGCTAAATCCTTCTTGTTACATGAAAAATTTAAATACTGAACATTAGCAAGTTCTGTATCACTTACTTCAAGGGTTGAGTCATGTCCTCGCCCTAGTTCATCAACTCGATTTTGGTTTATATCAAAACCCAGTACAGGATATTTCTTTCCGAATTCGACCGCTAAAGGTAGCCCTACATAACCTAGGCCAATTATGCCAATCTTTAAGTCCGTTAATGAATGATACATTTTAATACTCTTCTAAATTTAAATTTTTATCAGCTATCAATGTAACGCTGTTTTGGTGCATTACAGTTTCAAATATTAGGTTATAAGTTAAGCTGCTCTAGATATGTTCTTGGGGTTGAAGTACCTAAACAGCAGGTTTAAAGCCACCACCTTCACTTCCCCCCTCTAAAAGAAAATATTAAACAGCACCTTAGCAAACTAAGCCACACTAATTCCCTGATTTATATTCGTAGTTATAATAGCCATAATATCCATAGGCATTCCTGGCTTTTTTAACTACACCATTAAATACTACGCCTTTTACATCTATGCCGTTTTGCTCAAAGCGGTTGCGTGTCAGTTCTATTTCGCGGACGTGGTTTTGCCCAAAACGTGTTACAAGCAATGTAGTGCCTGTGTGGGCACTGACAATTGCAGGGTCTGTTACAGCTAAAATAGGTGGTGTATCTATTATTACAATGTCGTATTTGTCTTTTACCTGCTCTACCAATTTAGTAAAGTTGCTGTGCATTAATAACTCAGACGGGTTTGGCGGTATTTGGCCGCGAGTAATTACATCTAAGTCTTGTACTTGTGATGTTTTAGTTACTTGCTCAAGAGTAAGTCGGCCCGATAATAGATCACTTAAGCCATCGTCCCACTTCATGCCGAACTGGGTTTGTAAGTAGCCTTTGCGCATATCAGCATCGATTATCAGTACTTTTTTGCCACTTTGTGCCAGCACTGTTGCCAAGTTAACCGAGATAAACGACTTACCTACACCAGGGCTTGGGCCAGATATAGCAATAATATTATTTTTTGCCTCCATCATCGCAAAGTGCAAGCTAGTACGCAGGCTACGTAATGCCTCTATCGATAAATCAGCCGGGTTATCTACCGCGAGTATTGATTTAGGCTTATCTTTACCTTTGCGTGCACGGCTAAAACCAGTGAGTTTATCTTGATAATCTGAGTAAGGAACGCTTGCGTATACTGGTAGGCCAAGTGCTTCAATCTCGTTAGGGTCTTCGACCCCTTTATGAATTGCTTTTTGAATAAGCACTGTAGCTACCGCTAGCATGCCGCCAAGCATGGTTGCCATTACTACTATTAATGCTTTTTTAGGCTTAACTGGCTTAGAGGTATTTACCTCAGCGTGGTCAATCACGCGTACATTACCAACTGTGCCTGCGCGTACAATGTCTAGCTCTTGTGTTTTACTTAAAAGAAGTGTGTAAATTTGGTTGCTTACTTCTACATCACGTTTTAAACGTAGTAGCTCTTGTTGTGTTTCTGGCAGGTTGCCCACTTCACCCACTAAGTTTTGCTTTTGTTTTTGCACGGCTTCGATTTGTTCAAGTACGCCTTGGTAGGTTGGGTGACTTTCTTTAAATTTACGACTCAATTCTAAGCGCTTTAGTTCAAGCTCTTGTAGTTTAGTTTCAAGCTCTACTACCTGCTCAAGCACACCTTGCGTCTCTAGTGTAATGTTGATTGATTGGCGTTTAATTTGGTAGTCATTAAAACGCTGTTCAGCATATTCAAGTTGCTTTTTAACTTCAGGTAGTTGTACTTCTAAAAATTCGAGTGACTTTTGTGCCTCTGCACTATTACGCTCTACATTACGGCGCACATAAATTGCCGCTACTTTATCAAGCACTTTTTCAGCAAATTGCGTGCTTTCACTTTGTAAGCTTAAATTAATAATCCCTGAGTCTTTGCCTTTTTCGCTTGCACCTATAGCAGCTTGCAAATCTAAAATAGTGTTTAAACGGTCTTTACGTACTAATGTAAATTCTGTATCAGGGCGGGCAATTAAACTACGTATAGTTAAGTTAAACTTGCCATTAGTGAGCTCTTCACCCACTTTACCTTGCAAGATTACTTCGTCTTCATCATTTAAAAGGCTAAAGGTTTTATTTTTACCTGTGCCCTCACCTGCAACGAGTGTAAAACCAGCACCAATCGCTGAGCGAGGTACATCAAACCTAAATACATCAATGCTCTCGCCTCCCCATGCAAAGCTACTTGCACCCAAACTTGGCTCTGCTAAATCACCTGCTTCCATTGGCGTGAACTTACGAAACGCTCTGTTACCTATAACTGGGAATAGTTTAGGTTCAGCGACTATATCAAGCTTTAAGGTATCAACGGCCTCGCCTATCACTGAGCGTGACTTAAGTAGCTCTATTTCGGTTACAGCGGCCGAGGTACTTTCGAACATACCGGCCATATCATCAAAGCCAGGGACTGATGCGCCGCCGTCTTCAACTTGGATCATGGCTGTTGCTTGGTAAATAGGTGTTGCAAACACCGCATAAAACACACCAACAGCCATAAATACTGCTGTAACGGCTGCAATAAAATACTTACGGTCGATTAATGCACCTAATAACGCCATTAAATCGATTTCTTGACTGGTTTGGTCTTGCGTTGTTCTATTTTGTTTATTGTTTGCTGCTAATGCAGTGGGCTGAGCATTCATGTACTAGCCTTTCCTTATAAATACTTTTGCCAAGCGCTACATGCGCTATCGATTAATGCGTAAACATGCTCAAAGGCTTCTTGACTTTGGCGGTAAGGATCGGGGATTTCTTTATCGCCAATCCATTTACCTAGTAAAAATGTTTTGCCGCGTGCTTGAGGGTAACGTGCGCACAAATCGTTAACGTGGCGCTGCTCCATCACTAAAATAACGCTATTATTTGCCACCAAATTTGAGGTTATTTGTCTGCCTTGGTGCTCGCTCATATCAATATTATGTGCGTTGGCAATTTGCTTTGCTTGTGCATCGGCAGGTTTACCCTCAAGGGCAGTCAATCCTGCTGATGAAACGGCTACATTTTTACCTTCTAGCTTACTTCTTAATACATATTCGGCAGTAGGGCTTCGGCATATATTACCTGCACAAACTACTAATACAGAATCAAACATACAGCCTACCTTTAGTTCGTGTTTGCAACGTCGTTGATTGAATCAACCGTACTTACTGATGGTAGTAATAAGCTAATTACACGATTCCAACGTGCAAGCGGCGCTGACGTTACATATACAATGTCGTGCGGTTCAAGTTCAAACTGTTCAGCAAGCACTAATGCAGCAACATTCTTAGCATGAAGTTGGTACACATCAGCAATTACGCCATCAGTGTTTAAGTTGCGTTTGCGAAGAACAAACACGCCATTTGCATCTGCTGTATTTTCGTTTAAGCCACCAGCATCACTTAATGCTTGTGCTAAATTTAAACCATAGCGATTAACACCCACTGTACCAGCGCGTTTTACATCACCAAGTACAAACACTTTTTGCATATCGTTTCGGCTTACGTGCACAATATCACCATGCTGCAATAAGCGGTTTTGCGAAATATCGCCATGGGCATAAAAGTCATCTAGCTTAATAATTTCTGTTTTATCACCGCGTGTAAAAGTCACTGTACGCCAGTCAGCACTGCCTGTTAGGCCGCCAGCTTGGTTTAGTGCATCAATAAGTGTCAGTGGTACCTCTGTTACTGGCAGTACACCTGGCTTGTTTACTTCGCCAGTTACATAGGCTTTTTGGCTTCTAAAACCAACAATTTTAATGTCTATTTGCGGGTCTTCAATTACGCGGCTTAAGCGCTTAACAAGTTCTGCATGTACTTGTTGTACTGTTTTACCAGCGGCTTGAATATTAGGTGCATATGCATAGGTAATTGTGCCATCTGCTTGAACACGAAAGCCATCAAACTCAGCTGTACGTTGCACTGCAGCTGGAATAGTTAACTCTGGGTGATCCCAAACACCGATTGTAAGTACATCACCTACACCTAATTTGTACTGATAATTAGATGTATCTATGCCATCTAAACTGGAAGGCGTGAAGTTTTTAACTTGAGATTGCTTTTGTTGATTTATTAAAGAAGAGTCAATGATTTGAATATTAACCTTTTCGAGTTCCTTCTCTACATTATCTACTTGTTCGCCCGACTCGATTCCTTCGAAATGGCTGCCGGGGATGATTGTACAGCCTGTCATTGCTAGTAACGCAAATGACGTCACAATTGTTTTACAGCTAAGCGCCATTGTTATTTCCCAAATAATTTTTCTTAAAACGTCCAGTTTAAATAAAACCATATCTGTTTATTTTTTTGCTGCCTAATTAAAGCATGGCAACTAGATGTTCGCAAGACTGAGTGTTTAGTAAACGCTCACTTGTGACAGTTTTTTGCAAAATAGTTAATAAGTACTTCTTGGCTCATTCACTTAGTACTAGTCTAGAAGTCCTATTTGTATAAACGAGAATCTAAGAAGCTTTAACTTAACAATTTGTATGTTGACTTCTAAGCTGCCTACTAATTAAGGCTTT
The DNA here is from genome assembly GCF_005887195.1 of Pseudoalteromonas sp. S1650. NCBI lineage: Bacteria > Pseudomonadati > Pseudomonadota > Gammaproteobacteria > Alteromonadales > Pseudoalteromonadaceae > Pseudoalteromonas > Pseudoalteromonas sp. S1650. Next base: position 21,753 of record NZ_PNDF01000001.1, read on the forward strand.
ATCACTAGTTTTCATTAGCACAAAGAGAAGTAAACGAGATTAAATGAGTAAGACAAAACTTCTTTGCTTACTCTTCAGCGCAGCGCCTCATAGCCTCTTTGTGAATATCCTTTACTAGTTCTTTTTAGCACAAAGAGAAGTGAATAAGAGTAATGAGAAAACCAAATATTTCTTTGTTTACTCTTCAGCGCAGCGTCTCATAGTCTCTTTGTGAATATCCTTTACTAGTTTCTAGTTGCACTAAGAGAAATGAATGAGGGTAAATGAGAAAACCTAAATAACTCCTCTTTAGCGCAGTGTCTCATAGCCTCTTTGTGCGATTAGATGTCTTTGATGTAGGCGTGAAATTTATATCGCGCGAAATGTTCACAACAGTGCCGTGTTTGAGACGCGTCAAGCAAGCGTGACGCCTACGCCTTGTTTAGCCCTTCGGCATTCATCATTTTGTAGGCGTGAAATTTAAATCGCGCGACATGTTCGCAGCAGTGCCGTGTGTGCGT
>NZ_PNDF01000010.1:0-96827 GCF_005887195.1 Pseudoalteromonas sp. S1650
CCACGCTGTTGGGTTTCGCTTCGCTCTACCCAACCTACGCCAGATTTCCAAACTTTACTCTTGCAACTTTCCCCTCGCTAACTCTCGTTTATAACACTCATTCCCCTTGTTTTTGCTCTGCTTTGGCTAGTTGAATGTACTTTGTTTCGACTAGTTGTGAGAGGGGAACAAGTTCGAAGCCTTGCTGTTGTAGTTCTGGGAGGGCTTGTTGTAGAAAAGCAACGGTCTCTGGGTAGGGGTGGGCAATGGCGATTGCGTAGTTGAAGTGTTGAGCTTTGGTTTTTAGCTCTTCTAGTTGGTGTTGTAGCTGACTTTGGGTGACATTGTTATCAAGAAATACATGGCGAGATACATTTGCGACACCATACAGGTTAGCAACATTTTGTGCTTCACTTTGACTCGTTGTACGGCTGTCTAAGAAATACAAACCACGTTTCTTTAATACTTCCATCGTCCATTTCATTGGCTCGGTAAGCTGTGTTAGCTCAGATCCCATGTGATTATTGACCCCTTTTACTTGTGGTAAAGAGGCTAATGCATGGCCAAGGGTTGTTTGTAACTCTGACTTACTCATAGTATCGGTGAGCGCACCAGGACCAAGTGCTTTAGTTTTATCAAGCGCTTGCATTGGTACATGTAAAAGTAACTCTTTGTGGGTTTTACTGGCGCGCTCTGCAAATATTTGTGAATAGGGGGTATGGGGCAAGATCGAGAAGGTCACTTGCCCTGGTAAGTTTAATATTTCAAGATCGCGCTGATGGTTGCCTATATCATCAATTACTATGGCTATTTGCTTTGCTTGGCAGAATAGCGGTAGGCAACATACGGCGAGTAATAAGCCTTTTTTTAAGTTCACTTTTTGTAATTATTATATCCGTTGTGAGCATTTACTTACTGCATAATAACGAGCTGCTTTGCTGTAAGTTGCTTTTTGTCTTGTCTATCTAGAAGTGAGCTAAAAAGCGCCAATTCTTGGATATTTTTTATTATAACGCCTTGGTCAATTTCTGAAAGCATTGTTTGATTAATACTCACATCTGGAGTGATCCCCTTCCCATCGATAGATTGACCCAAAGGTGTGTAATAACGTGCTGTAGTCAGTTTTAATGCGGTATTACCGTTACCTAGAGGTATCAATGATTGCACTGAGCCTTTACCAAATGAAGTTTCGCCAATTAGCACCGCTCGTTGATTGTCTCTCAGTGCTGCTGCGAGTATTTCAGCTGCAGAGGCTGAGTTTTCGTTAATTAGCACGGCAATAGGAGCGCCACTGAGTATGTCGCCTTTATGGGCTTTAAACTTCTGATTAGCTTCATTAAAGCGACCTTTGGTGGATACGATGGTGCCGTTATCTAAAAACAGATCTGCAACTTCAATCGCCCCTTGTAATGTACCGCCAGGGTTATCGCGTAAATCAATAATTAAACCTGAAAGAGGGAAGCTATTGGTGACCTGCATTTTTGCAAGTTCTCGAGCAACATCGTGCAATGTGTGATTGTTAAATGCGTTGATACTGATAAGCGCAACGCCTGTATCTGCTAAATGGCCATGAACGCTTTGTAAGTTGATTTGTTGGCGCTTTATCGAGAAATTTAGCTCAGTATCTTTCTCTCTTTTTACAGCGACATCGACAGCGCTTTGACCGCTTTGGCGAATTAATTTAGCCACTTCTTCGATACTTTTGTCTAAAATAGATTGTTGATTAATCGCAATAACTTCATCATTTACCTGAAGACCCGCAAGCGCTGCCGGTGAGTTATTAATAGTGTTAACAATATACACTCGACCCTCTTCAATTTTTACTTCTATACCGAGTCCTGTGTATCTACCATTAGTGCTACTGAAGATAGCATCGAGCTCAGTTTCGTCGAGATATTTTGAATATGGATCAAGGCGCTCGAATAACGCTTCGACTTGTAAGTTATCAGGTTGAGTTACAAATGCGTTTTGTAGCTTCAGATCATCAACATAATACGTATGAATATTAAATAGGATTTCGTTTAGTTGCTGATGCTGTAGTGATTGTAACGAGGGTTTTGCAACAGCCTGAAACGATTGCAATATCAGGCATAGCAAGCTGACAAGTAATAGAAAAGACAGCTGAGTAAAAAACTTAGCTGGGGAAAAATGAGCATTGTAAGAGTAAGTTGTGTTTAGCATCAGCTGCTCCTCATAGAGTGCAGCTATTTAATCAATTAAATGCGTCTGCACCATTTTACAGGATTTACTGCGCGTCCTTTGTGGCGTATTTCAAAGTATAGACCAGGATCTGGTTGTCCGCCGCTTTGACCGACTAAAGCAATCGTTTCGCCTTCTCTAACAAGGTCGCCAACATCGCGAAGAAGGGTTTGAGCGTGACCATATAAGCTCATAAAGCCATCGCCATGATCAATAGCGATAACCCAGCCAAAGCCATTTAGCCAGTCAGCGTAAACCACTTGGCCGTTCTGTACGCTTTTAACATTACTGCCTTCTTTGGCGCTGATTAGTACGCCTTTCCAATCTATGTTGCCGTGCTTGCGTTGTCCAAAGCGGTGGCGTAATGCTCCTTTGGTTGGCCAGTCGAGTTTGCCCTTACTACTTTGTAAGCCTAGTAATTCAACTTTTTCGTTTCGCTCTTGTTCAAGCTCTTCAATGGCGGTGATCAGGGTTTGCTCATTTTCTTTTAAGTAATCAATTGAGCTCTTCGTTTCTTTTAACGCTGACTGGAGTTTATTGAGGTTAGTTTTACGCTCTTGCTGTGCATTGACTAGAGCTTGCTGGCGTCTTTTTTGCTCATCATATAAGGCAACTAGACGTTGTTTGGTTTTTTCAAGCTCAGCTTGGTTGTCTGCAATTTCTTGCTGCAGTGCTTTGAGTTCTTCAATTTGCTCAATACGTGCTTTATTTAAGTAATTATAATAACTTAGTGTACGCTCAATTTTGGCTGTGTCTTGTTGGTTAAGCAACATCTTTGAGTAGTCATGACTACCCGCCATATAGGCGCTTTTTAGTTGTGCAGCTAATAAGGTTTGGCGTTGTGCTTGCTGGGCTTTAAGTTGCTCAGCTTTAGCTTGTTGTTCGCGTTGTTGTTGCTCATTTTCTTTAACAGATTGGGCGGCAAGGTTTAATGCTTTGGCATTTTTGGCGATGTCGAGCTCATGGGCGCGCAGATCTTTACGCATTTGGGCAATGGACTTGCGTTGACCTTTAAGCTCAGCCTCTGTTTTTTGTAAAGCTGATTGAATGTCTGATAAGTCTTTTTTGGTTTGATCTTCATTAGCAACAACCGTAGTTGCTACTAATGAAGTCAGTATTAAACCAGTTTTAAGGAAGTGGTTAATACATTTACTCATAGCTTACTTCAGTGTCATGATTGGTTTACCAGTCATTTCACTTGGCTGCTCTAAGCCGAGTAGGTGAAGCATAGTTGGAGCCACGTCACTCAATGTTTTACCATCATGTGGTGTTGCATCACGGCCAACATAGATAAATGGCACTGGCTCACTGGTGTGTGCGGTATGTGCTTGGCCCGTTGCTGGGTTAGCCATTTGTTCAGCATTACCATGATCGGCAGTAATAAGCGCTTCACCACCATGTTCTTCAAGTGCTGCAACTACACGACCAATACAATGATCAACTGCTTCACATGCTTTCACAGCAGCCTCAAATACACCTGAGTGGCCTACCATGTCTCCGTTAGGGTAGTTACAGATGATGGCATCGTATTTGCCGCTAGCGATTGCTTCAACAAGTTTATCGGTCAGCATTTCAGAGTTCATTTCTGGTTGCAGATCGTAGGTTGCCACTTGTGGTGATGGAATTAGTTCGCGAGTCTCACCAACAAATTCATCTTCACGACCACCACTAAAGAAAAAAGTCACGTGTGCGTATTTTTCTGTTTCAGAAATACGTAGTTGAGTTTTACCTTGTTTCTCTAACCATTCGCCTAATACATTTGTTAAAGGCTCTGGAGCAAACGCAATCGGCGCTTTAATGTCTGCTGCGTACTCTGTCATCATTACAAATGCACTTAACTTAGGTGATTTTTTCTTATCAAAACCACTGAAGTCAGCATCAACAAAGGCACGAGTCATTTCACGTGCTCGGTCTGCTCTGAAGTTAGCAAAGATAACAGTGTCGCCGTCATTGATCTCTGCAGCTGCTTGGCCTTCAGGTACAACCGTTGTTGCAGCCACGAACTCGTCGTTCTCGTCACGTGCATAAGCGGCTTCTAGTGCGGTTACACCGTCAGTGTAGCTGTATTCAGCAATGCCACTCACCATAACATCATAAGCAAGCTCGACACGATTCCAACGGTTATCACGGTCCATTGCATAATAACGACCAACAAGCGTGGCTAAACGGCCACAACCAAGTTCAGCAAATACAGCTTCGATACGCTCAATTGAGGCTTTTGCACTGCGTGGTGGCGTGTCTCGACCGTCTAAGAAACCATGGAAGTAAACTTCTTTTGCCCCGCGCTTAGCAGCTAGTTCGATTGTTGCCACAATGTGGTCTTCGTGACTATGAACGCCACCTGGGCTTAAAAGGCCCATGATATGCACGGCTTTGCCTGCATTTACAGCTTTATCGATATTATCAACAAGTGCAGGGTTACTATCGAACTCACCATCTTCAATGGCTTTAGTGATACGCGTGAAATCTTGGTAAACGATTCGGCCAGCACCTAAATTTACGTGACCTACTTCAGAGTTACCCATTTGTCCTGCAGGTAAACCAACATCAAGTCCCGAACCTGAAATTAATGTATGTGGGCGGGTTGCCCAAAGGTTGTCGAGTACTGGGGTATTAGCAGCAAGTATGGCGTTACTTTCTGTGTCTTCACGGTATCCCCAACCGTCTAAGATCATTAATACCAATGGTTTTTTATGCTCTGTCATTATAGCTCCTGATGATTGGCACTTATATATCACTAGCATACCGTGTTTTATGGTTTTGATCAGCTATCAATATGTCATATTAAAATATTTCACGCCCTAGCATTTTCAATTGAAGCACGTATACTTGCGTGGCAAATTTTAATTAACCCATGGCTATGCGCTGTGGTATCTAAATTTCTTAGTGGAAAACGCATGGATCAATATATTGAATTTATCTCGAATCATCCGGTTTTGAGCATTATCTGGTTAGCATTAGTCGCTATGCTGATCAGCAGTTGGTTTAAAAGTAAATTTTCGGCTATCCGTCAAATCAACCCACAGCAACTTACCTTGCTAATTAACCGTGATGATGGTCAAGTGATTGATATACGTGCACAAAAAGAGTTTAACTCTGGCCGTATTGCAGGCGCAACTCACTTAAATCCGGAAAAAGCAAAGCAATCTGATTTTTCAAGCCTTGAAAAGTTTAAGACTAAACCCATTATACTAGTATGTACCACGGGCATGACTGCCTCAGGTATCGCAACTGCAATGCATAAAGCAGGTTTTGAGCGTGTTTATGTATTAGCGGGCGGTATGGGCGCTTGGCAATCAGCTAGCTTACCAACAACGACCGGTCGTTAATAAGGCTCACTGCCCGATAGAGGAATTATTATGAGTAATGTTGTTCTTTACACAAAAGCATACTGTCCATTCTGCCAACGTGCTTTGGCGTTATTAGACAGTAAAGGTGTAGACTACACGAATATCGATATTGGTGTTCACCCTGAGCGTCGTGATGAAATGATCGACAAAGCAAATGGTGGTTACACAGTTCCGCAAATTTTCATTAATGATGAACATATCGGCGGTTGTGACGACATGATGGCAATTGAAGCGCAAGGCCTTTTAGACGCAAAGCTTAACGCTTAATAAATTTTAAATATAAAAACGAATACAAGTTAGGAATTACAATGAACGAAGAAAATCAAAACGCAGCAGCAGAACAAGCCGGCGCTCAATTCTCAATCCAACGCATCTACACTAAAGATGTTTCTTTTGAGACGCCTAACTCACCTGCTATTTTCCAAAAAGAGTGGACTCCTGAAGTTAAGCTTGACTTAGATACTCGTTCTAACAAATTAGAAGAAGGTGTGTTTGAAGTTGTTCTTGCTTTAACAGTAACAGCTTCAATCGGTGAAGAAACTGCATTCCTATGTGAAATTCAACAAGCGGGTATTTTCACAATTGGTGAAGTTGAAGAAGTTCAACTTGCACACATGTTAGGTGCTTTCTGCCCGAACGTACTTTTCCCTTACGCACGTGAAGCAGTATCAAACCTAGTTAACCGTGGTACTTTCCCACAATTAAACTTAGCGCCAGTTAACTTTGACGCACTATTTGCTCAATACATGCAACAACGTGCAGCTCAAGATCAACAGGCAACTGCAGACGCATAAGCTATGAGTACAGCACAATCAGCTGTTACAGTATTAGGGGCGGGGTCTTATGGCACCGCCCTTGCTATTTGCTTTGCCAGAAATGGCCACCCAGTAACTTTGTGGGGCCGCAATAGCGATGACGTTGCTACGCTTGCAGCTGAGCGAAAGAATCAACGTTATGTTCCGGATGTTAGCTTTCCTGAAACCCTCCAACTAGAAGCAGATTTAGAAACGGCAGTTAAAGCAAGCAAGATCATTTTGGTTGTTGTACCTAGCCATGCTTTTGCTGGCACGCTGCAAAAAATCAAACCTTGGTTGTCAGAAGGTGCTGAAGTTGCATGGGCTACCAAAGGTTTAGAGCCAAATACAGGGCGTTTACTGCAAGAAGTAGCGGTACAAGAGCTAGGAGATGATGTTCCTCTGGCTGTGCTTTCAGGACCTACGTTTGCAAAAGAAATGGCAATGGGGTTACCAACCGCTATTTCGGTATCGTCGACTTCTAAAGACTTTGCTAAGCAATTAGCTGACCTTTTACACTGTGGCCGCTCATTTAGGGTGTATAACAATGATGACTTTATTGGTATACAGCTTGGTGGCGCAGTTAAAAATGTCATTGCGATTGGCGCAGGTATGTCTGACGGTTTTGGCTTTGGTGCCAACGCACGTACTGCTTTAATCACTCGCGGTTTAGCTGAGCTATGCCGTTTAGGTTGTGCATTAGGTGCCCGTTCAGATACCTTTATGGGTATGGCCGGCCTTGGTGACTTGATCTTAACCTGTACAGATAACCAATCTCGTAACCGTCGCTTTGGCCTTGCTCTTGGCAAGGGTGAAGGCGTAGAAGCTGCGATTGAATCTATTGGTCAGGTTGTTGAAGGCTATAGAAATACCAAAGAAGTGTATTTACTTGCTGAGCGCACAGGTATTGAAATGCCAATAACGGAGCAAATTTACCAAGTACTTTATGAAAATAAAGATGTAAAAGAAGCTGCGATGGCACTACTTGGCCGTGAGCAAAAATCTGAATAATTTAGATTGTGCACTTTTAAATAAAAAACGCGATTTATTAATCGCGTTTTTTATTTAAAGTATATTTCTAATCATTAGCTTGATTGTTGCTTCTTTAATTTTTCGTTAATAAATTCGCTAACTTGCTCAGCTTTTAATGGCTTACAGTAATAATAACCTTGTTGAAAATGACAGCCCATAATATGTAGCATGTAGGCTTGTTCTTCTGTTTCTACTCCTTCGGCGACCACATTAATATCTAAATATTTAGCTAGTCGCACTATGGTGGCGGTGATATTACGATCTTGGTCGTTTTTATCGATGTCTTTTACGAATGACTTGTCAACTTTTAGCGTATCAATAGGAAAGCGTTTTAAGTAACTGAGTGATGAATGACCGGTTCCAAAATCATCTAGTGCAATATGTACACCTAGTGATTTTATACGTTTCATTTGCTGCTCTGCAAACTCAGGGTTATCCATCATGGCGCTTTCTGTGATCTCAAGTTCTAAGCAATGTGCTGGGACGTCAAATTTAGCCAAATTATCAACGAGTGTTTCTATAAGACTACTTTGTTGAAAGTGTAGGGCTGAAATATTAATAGCTACATTACCAAACGAAATGTTTTGTTTTCGCCACTGTGCCAGTTGATTAAGTAGTTGTTCCATTAGTAATTGGGTAAGCGGAATAATGGCACCATTTTGTTCAGCCAGCGGAATGAACTCATCGGGGTTAATCACACTGCCATCTTCTTGTGGCCAGCGAACTAATGCTTCAAAGCCGTATAACTGATTATGCTGGACATCAAACTTAGGCTGAAAATAAAGCTCAAACTCATTGTTGTTGATAGCTCTAAATAAAGCGCTTTCTTTGGTTAACTCGGTTGGGTCGAGTGTGTGGCGGTCTTTGTCAAAAAATTGATATGTATTATGGCCCATTTTCTTAGCATGATTCAAAGCACTGGTTGCGCTGCGCATTAAGTATTCACAGTTGTAGGCGTTGTCTGGATAGATAGCAAGGCCGCAACAGGCAGATAGCGAAGTCTCAAAACCATCCAACATAAAAGGGGTTTTGAATTGCTGCAGCACGATGTCTGCGGTCTTTTTGGCGAAGAATACCGTTTTACCTGAATAGAGATAGGGCGGCACAAGAATCGCGAATTCATCTGCGCCGAGTCTTGCAATGGTAAAAGCTGAGTTGAGTGCGCCAGTAAGACGGCAAGCAACTTCTTTTAATAAAACATCTCCAACAGTATGGCCCAAAGAGTCGTTTATTTTTTTGAAGTTATCTAGGTCGATAAATATGATTAGCAAGCTTGGGTATGTGTCGTTACAGGCTTTAATCGCTTTTTCGAGCGACTCTATAAAAATGGCGCGGTTTGATAAACCAGTGACAGTATCTTTGGTTGTAAGCTTGAGCATCGTGCGCTCGTTATTCTTACGGGCTGTTATATCTGAAAATACTCCGACATAGCGAACAGATTTTTTGAAAAAGCGTGAAGTCGTAATTTTAGTAATGGATAAATCAAGGGCGTAGGGTTTGCCATTTTTACGGACATTCCAAATTTCACCAGACCAATAGCCATCATCTATAAGCTCTTGCTTTATAATTGCTTCTAATTGTTGGTCACGGCCATTAGATGTATGTGCTTTAAATCGTTTACCGATGACATCATCCTCGCTAAAACCTGAGATTTCGCTAAATGTTCTATTAACCTCAATGATATTGAACTCATCATCAGTAACCCAGACAGCGTCTTTCGATTTTGAAAGTAACGCATCAACAAAAACCAATCTCTGTTTTTTACGCCGTAGAGCAATACTAATAATTATCACTACTGCAATGAGTAATAACAAGGTAAGTGCTGCGGTGATAACATAACTTGTTAAAGCAATCGGTGGGTTGGAAGTGAAAACTGTTGCAGCACTGGCAAAGTGCTGTAACAGTAAAATGATACAGCACACTAGGGTGAAAATACGCATTACTTTCCATCTAAAGTATTAAATCAGCCCTTTTAGATTAGTATATTAAAAAAGGTCGTGCTAAATAATTAGTGGATAATTTTAAATCACATTTTCAGTGCATTATTGACCGTTCACAAACCCTAATTGACGCCAAGATTCATAAACAAATACAGCCACTGAGTTAGATAAGTTCATGCTACGGCTGTCTTTTTGCATTGGAATGCGTACACGTTGCTCTTTCGGTAATGATTGAATGAGTTCATCAGGTAAGCCACGCGTTTCTGGCCCAAACACTAAACAATCGCCGGGTTGGTATTGCGCTTGATGATGAAATTGGCTGCCCTTTGTTGTGCAAGCATAGACTTTTTTTGGTTGGCACTTTTCAAGGTATGCTTCAAACGAGGCATGGCGCTGTACATGGCTAAACTCATGATAATCAAGGCCAGCTCGCTTTACACGTTTATCATCCCACTCAAAACCAAGTGGTTCAATTAGGTGTAACGCATAACCTGTGTTTGCGCATAAGCGAATGATATTACCCGTGTTTGGTGGAATTTCTGGTTGGTACAACACAATATCAAGCATGTGAATCTCATTTTAAAGGATTTGATCTGCTGCTGAGTATACACGAACTAGAAAGAAAAGATGATATACTCAATACAGTTACTCACTTAAGGTAAGTTGTTGTGCAGCATCGTAGTTACGAGTTTTGGGTTAAAACAGCGAGTCTAGTCACCATTGTTATGGTGAGTTTAATGATTGCTGCAAAAAGCTGGGCATGGCTTGCATCTGGCTCGGCATCAATGTTGGGTTCTTTAACTGATTCGTTAATGGATATCACCGCATCACTGATGAGTTTTTTAGTGCTTGGTTATGCACTGCGTCCTGCTGATGACGATCATCGCTTTGGTCACGGTAAAGCCGAAGCATTAGCAGGGCTTGCACAAGCCGCTTTTATAGCAGGTTCTGGTTGTTTTTTAGCGTTTCATGGCATTGAGCGCTTATTTAATCCTGTAACTTTAAAGCATTCTGATCTTGGTATTTGGGTCAGTATTTTCGCTATTGTTTGTACGCTCGTGGTGGTGTTTGTGCAAACTAAGGTGATCAACCACACTGAATCAATCGCCATTAAAGCAGACTCGATTCATTATAAAGGCGATTTAATCTTAAATTTGGCCGTACTACTGGCAATTGTGTTAGCTAAGTACGGTGTTGCTTATGCCGATCCATTATTTGCTATTGGTGTGGCTGTTTATTTACTTTATAACAGTTGGGACATTGCTCGTGACAGTGCTGATCATTTAATGGATAAAGAGCTGCCAGATGAAGAAAAAGCAGAGATACTCGCCATTGTGAATAGTCATCAAGACGTATTTGGCGCCCATGATATTCGCACCCGCCAAGGTGGTAAAATTAAGTTTATTCAGATGCATTTAGAGCTGGAAGACTCTTTATCATTATTAAGAGCACATCAAGTTGCTGATGAAGTCGAAGCATTAATTCAAACGCATTTTGATTGCGAAATGGATATTTTAATGCACTTAGACCCACTTTCAGTAGTTAACAAAACACGTCAAAGCTCAGCACAAAATTGATAAAAATCACAGAGTACTGCTTGTCTGATCTCGTCGCGTTCACACAATAACTCGTGGCGAGCACCTGCGTAGGTTTTTAGTTGTGCTTGCTTTTGTCTATGAGTAAGTGCAAATTGCGCAGCGTTATCGACTACGGTATCTTGCTCTGCGCTGGCGATAAACAAAGGAATATCGACTTTTTTATCCACTAAAGAGGCAATAAAATCAAACGACGCATTAAGCCAACCATAGGTGACGCCACCTAGTTGTAAATCACCTTCTGCTGCATACAGCTCTCTGAACAGCTTATATCGAATTTCACTACTGGTTAGTTCATTAGCTGCAAAGTCGACGGGTAAATAATCGCTTTGGCCAAATGCGTAACTGGGGCCAAGACCAAGTAAGGATGCAATTTTAGCAGCCAGTTTTGCTACAGGTTTTGGCGTGCCTTTGGTATGGATATCAAACATCGGCGCTGATAAAAAAGCCCCTACAAATTGATGTTGATAACGCGATAGGTAATCATAGGCAATGGCACTGCCCATTGAGTGGCCAAGCAAAACCTGCTTTCCTTGCCAGTGTTGCTGCACTACTTTTTCTATAAATACAGCAAAGTCATTTGCGTAATCATTAAAACGGTTTACATAGCCTTTATGAGTATTTTTTAAATGACGATAAGAGCGACCTTGCCCCTGGTGATCAACACTAAAAACCGCAAAACCATTTTGATATAGCTCCCAAAGCAACTCTTTGTACTTAACTAGAGATTCTATACGGCCAGTACTTATGACGATTGCTGTTTTAGCTTGCTGAGGAATAGCATAGCCATAATAAAGCTTGCCATGAGCGGTGCTCAGAAAGTCTTGCTGTAATTGCTCAGAAAAAAACTGGTTAATATTAGGTAGGTTACTAACAAGACTTGCTTCGCTACTGTAAAACATTTACTAACTCTTAATTGGGAGACGGATGTTTACGCATAGTCCGCCATGTTCTTGGTTTTCAAGTGTTAGTGTACCATCATGTGCTGAGATAGCATTCTTTGCAATTGCAAGACCTAAGCCTGTGCCCCCAGTGTTTCTATCGCGAGCATGCTCCTGACGGAAGAAAGGTTCACATAGCCTTGCAAGGTTCGCTTCATCAACCCCTTTACCATCATCACAAACAGTAATGTAAATAGCATCTGATTCAACTAAACCTATTGAGATTGAATGTTCTGCGTATTTAATGGCATTACGTAGTACATTTTCAAGTGCGCTGGCAATTAAGGTTTCGTCGCACTTCAAATCGGCTGTTAGTGTGCCATTGACAATAAGCTCTTTATTGTTTTGCTTGGCTTCAAATTGAGCATCGTTGAGAACATGATCAACAATCACTTGTAAAGACTGCGTACTCAACGCTAGGGTTTGGCTTTTGGCCTCTAAGCGAGACACTTGAAGGACATCGGCAATCATTTTATCGAGCTGATTAGCTTCTTTTTCAATACGTTCTAAATAAGTTTGTTGGGCGTCATCGGCTTGCATTTGTGCAAGGCCTGTAGCCATTTTTAAGCGTGTTAATGGTGAACGTAGTTCATGAGAAATATCTGCTAGTAGTCGTTTTTGAGCGCTAATAAGCTGCTCAAGTTGAACCGCCATGGTATTAAAGTCACGACCAAGTACACCTAACTCATCTTGACGAGTAGGAGATACATCGGCACGAGCTGTTAAATCGCCATGAGCTAGTTTTTTTGCGGTTTCTTTTAAACTATTAATGGGTGCAATTAAGTTGCGGCTAAAGAAGAAACTCAGCATCAAGGATGCAACTAACGCTATCAGTAGTTTAAGCCAAACTGGCATTAGCCATAGGCTGACAAAAAACGGTTTCTTGCGTTTTTCATCGATTTCATAAAGATAAAATTTACCTTCGGGTACATTTAAAGCTACCGGTCCATAAGCTTGGTATTCATCGGTAAAAATAATTTGCGGGCGCATATATTTGGTAAAGTTCAGCAAGCTTAAATCAATGTCTTTGGATACAGGCTCGCTAAGCATTTCAACACCATGCACCTCACCATTTAAGTACAATAACTTATGCTTAGATAAGCGCGGATGAGATAAAACCTCTTGAGTTGGTTTGCCGTGCTTAGCAACAATACGTTCAATACTTTTAGCAGTGTACTCTAGGTTCTTAAGCATGGGTCCACGCAGCTCATCGTTGCCGACATTACTTGTTAATTGGCTTAAAAAAACCAATATTGTGATAGTCGCTATGACGGTAACCCAAAACCAGGCAAATATTTTTAAAAACAAATAATGGCGAGGATGCTTTAGCCAGCTTGGAGTTTGCATATTATTCGCCTTGTATTAATACATAACCACTGCCGCGCATGGTTTTGATCCGTTCATTACTAACGTGTTCTGCAATCTTTTTACGGATGTTGCTGACATGCATATCGATTGAACGGTCAAAAGGGGCAAGGCGTCTACCAAGGACTTGCTCACTTATTTGTTCTTTGCTGATCACTTCACCGGCATGTTGTACTAGCATGGCAAGGATCTCATACTCAGTGCCGGTCAGACTAAGTACATTGTCTTTAACAGAAGCTTCTCGCGTTGCAAAATTAACATTGATGCTGTTAACACTCAATGAGCTGGCCTGTTGGCTCGATAAGCTATTGATATGTTCGATGCGACGGGTAATTGCTTTAACGCGAGCTAGCAGTTCTCTGTGGTTAAATGGCTTAGGAATATAATCATCTGCGCCTAGCTCTAAACCAAAGATACGATCAAAGTCTTCACCTTTAGCGGTTAGCATGATCACTGGAGTAAGCTTATGTTGTCTTAACTGCTTTAACACTTCAAAGCCATCCATAGATGGCAGCATCACATCAAGCAATATTAGCTCATAGTTATGCTTTATAGCTTGTTTTAGGCCTTCAGCGCCATCATGAACACACTCTACTGTAAAACCTTGTGCTGATAAGTACTCGCTGAGTAATTCGCACAATCCTGTATCGTCGTCGATCATTAATAGTTTCATTCTGACACCTAGCTATTTATTTCTTTAAGGTTATTTTACTCAGTAAATTGTGTAAAAGTGAATCTTTACACAACCTTTACACTGGTTTGCGTTCCTTTGCATTGAATTAGTTATAGTTAACCCATCAGTCGGAAACGACAACAGAGCACAACCCAACAAAAGGTAATGATTATGACTATTTCAAATAAGCTTTCTAAATTCGTACTTGTTTGTGGTTTAGCAGCAGCGAGTGTCGGTGCTACTTCAGCAATGGCGAAAGGTGACTTTAACCGTGGGATGAATCCACAAGCACGTTTTTTACTTTCTGAGCGTGGTATTGATAAATTACAACTTACAGAAGATCAGCAAACGCAACTTAAAGCGATTTTTGCCGATCAGAAAACACAATTTGCAGCACTGCGTGGTGATAAAGTTGCAATGAAAGCCGCTCGTACTGCACACAAAGAGAAAATGGATGCATTATTAGCAGCTAAAACATTTGATGAAAATGCCGCATTAGAACTAATTAATGCGCGTCAAGAAAAAGGCCAGCAGTTTGCAATGCTAAAAATGAAATCTGATCATGCCATTTGGCAGGTTTTAAATGCTGAACAGCGCGAAAGCTATCAAGAGATTAAAAAGCACCTGCGTAAAAAAGGTCACAAAAAGGGTCACCATGGTCCACGCGGAGAGCGCAAAGGTGAGCGTTCTGAAGGTTAATACCAAATTACTATTAATATAAAAAATGCGGCAAATGCCGCATTTTTTGTATTTGACGCTTTATTCTTTAAAGAATGAATCATCGTTTTTAGCTAGCATCGCTTCGATATCTTCAATCATATCTTGGCTCAAATCATTAGCATTGCTAATTGGGCTAGAAATTTTATTGTTCTCAAACGACCACTCACCTAAATCTATTAGCTGGCAGCGTTTTGAACAAAATGGACGATGTGGGCTTTGTTCTGACCATTCTACTTTGGCTTTGCATGTTGGGCAGTCTACAACTGTTGGCATGATATCACTCTTAATTAAGCTCTTTCGTCAGATCTTACTGAACAGTTAGTTGAGAATCCAGTAACGAATTTGTTTAGAAACTCGTTACTCGGTTTATTTCTGCCAAAGAGGTAACACCATCGGCGGCTTTTTTTAGGCCTGATAAACGTAGATCATTAAAGCCTGAGCGAAGAGATACTTCAGCGATTTCGAGTGAGTTACCACCACGCATAATAATTTGCGCTATTTCAGGGGTAATTTGCATTACCTCGTAAATACCAACTCGACCTTTATACCCTTCAGTACAGCTGTCACAGCCTTTTGGTGCGAATAGCTGAACTTCATTGAGTTTGTCTTTATCAAAACCTTGGCGAATCAATTCTTCATCAGGCAGTTTTTCTGGTGTTTTACACTTAGGGCAAAGTCGTCTTGCTAGACGCTGCGCAATAATAAGACTGATTGAACTTGCTACGTTATAAGCAGGAACACCCATATTTAAAAGACGAGTAAGAGTTTCTGGTGCTGAGTTGGTATGCAGAGTTGATAATACCAAGTGACCTGTTTGCGCCGCTTTTATTGCAATTTCAGCGGTTTCAAGGTCACGGATCTCACCAACCATTACGACATCGGGATCTTGTCGTAAGAAGGCCTTCAATGCATTAGCAAAGGTCATGTCTGCCTTTGGATTAATTTGTACTTGGTTAATCCCTTCAAGGTTGATTTCTACTGGATCCTCGGCAGTACTGATATTACGCTCTGGCTGGTTAAGAATATTCAAACCAGTATAAAGTGATACGGTTTTACCAGAACCTGTTGGGCCGGTTACTAAGATCATGCCCTGCGGCTGTTCAAGTGCATCCATGTAGAGTTTTTTCTGCTCTGGTTCATAACCAAGTACATCGATACCTAGCATAGCGCTTGATGAGTCGAGAATACGCATTACTATTTTCTCGCCCCAAAGAGTTGGTAATGTACTTACACGGAAGTCGATACTTTTACGTTCAGTGATTTTAAGCTTAATACGACCATCTTGAGGTTTACGCTTTTCTGCAATATCAAGTCGAGACATAACCTTAATACGCGCCGACAAACGGCTCGCTAAGCTATTGGGTGGACTTGCCATTTCATGCAAAATACCATCGATACGAAAACGTACACGGTAACGATGTTCATAAGGTTCAAAGTGTAGATCCGATGCACCTTTTTTTATCGCATCCATCAAAATTTTATTGATGTAGACAATAATAGGCGCATCGTCTTTGTCTTCATCTTTGCTGGTTAAGTCTTTAGGAGCTTCGGTTTCAAGATCGCCAAGTTCTTTAAACTCATCTTCACTTAAGTGTAAACCGCCTGCAGCATCAAGTAATTGTTCTATTTTATTTTCGAGCTGAACGTAATCAACAACAACTACTTCACATGAAAGGCCAGTACTAAATTCAAAGTTTTCAAAGGCTCCGTAATCGGTTGGATCAGAGGCGGCAATGTAGAGTTTACGGCCTTTTTTTACTAAAGGCAGAATGTGGTGTTCACGAATGAGTTTGTCTTTAACAAGTTCTTCAGAAATGTGTGATACATCAAAATCTTTGATGTCAAAATAAGGGACTCTGAAAAGATCTGTGCATTGCTCTGCTAGCTCATGGCCAGCCATACCACATGTTTTAGAAATTAGCTCCGCAGTCGAGCTGTATTCGCGCTGCTTTGATTTTACGGTCTCTGCATCAATGCGACCTAGAGTGATAAATTTTCGAAGTAGCGGTGAGTTAATATTCATTGCGCACCTAGTTTGATCCTTTATTTGCCACAATCTAACAGAAAAAGTAAAACGGTTACATCAGTCTTGTCTGATTTTGGAAAAATTGCAAAATAAATTAACCATAAACTCAAATGTTTAGCTAGTTAATTGGTACTTTGGTATTGTTTTTCTGTGGCTGCTTTTTTACAAAAATAAGTATTTAAATCAATAATATCGTTAAATTAAAGTCAGGTATTTCTCATGCAACTTTTGTACATCAATTTTTACCTCAGAAAGAAGGCGGTTATTATCTAATGTATCTGTCGCTTTTTGTTGCTTATCTGCTCTGGGCATTTGTGAAGCGATGATTTGCTTAGCTAATTCAACAGAGATATTGTCTCGAGCTGTGGTTCTCGTTATTTGCACTTCAACAGGAACATCTATCAATAGAGTATGATCACAGAATTTATCTAAGCCATTTTCGAAAAGTAGAGGCGCAACTAATATCACATATTGGCTGGTGGCTTTCTGTAATTGAGCGAGCATTGACTCTCTAATAAGCGGATGCAATAAATTATTTAGCCATTGCTTTTGTGATTCATCAGCAAAGATAATTGCTCTTAGTTTTGCACGATCAAGGCTGCCATCAGTAGTGAGTATCTCATCACCAAAGTGTTCAGTAATTTTTACAAGTCCCGTTGAACCTGGCTCAACGACCTCTCTAGCCACGATATCAGCATCAACCACTTGAATGCCAAGCTCTTTAAACATGGCGCTTATTGCACTTTTGCCTGATCCGATACCACCCGTTAATCCTAAAATCCAGCTTGCCATAATCAGTAGCTCAAATAATTAAAGTAGTAAGCTTGAATTTGCTCACCCCAAAGCAAGGTTAGCCAACCGGCAATGGCAAGGTAGGGCCCAAATGGAATTGGCGTAGTTTTATCTTTACCTTGAATAATGATTTGCGCAATACCGATGATGGCACCAACGACACTTGATAACAGCACTATGGTTAAAATATCTTGCCAACCTAATAGCGCACCAAACACAGCTAATAGTTTAAAGTCGCCATATCCCATACCCTCTTTACCTGTGGCTAACTTGAATAGCCAGTAGACACTCCACAAGCTTAAGTAGCCAATTGCTGCGCCAATAATAGCGTCGCTTGGAGCAATGGTAATATCCATAGTGGCTGCAATCAGTGCCAACCATACTAAAGGAAGGGTTAGTTGGTCGGGTAGTAACATGTGATCTATATCGATAAAGGTTAAAGCGACTAAAACCCAGGTAATAAATATATAAAGCAGAGCAAGCTTAGTTGGGCCAAAAATTACAGCGACAATTATGCTTAAAACTGCTGTGAGCATTTCCACAATAGGGTAGCGTACAGATATTGGTGATTGACAATTTGCGCAGCGACCTTTTAATAATAGCCAACTTAGAACAGGGATATTTTGCCAAGCTTTAATCGGAGCCTTGCATTTTGGGCAGGTTGAATTAGGTTTTACTAAATTAAAGGGAGCTTGTTCTGTTTGCTGTTTTGAGCTGACTTCATCGGCCAATACAATACGGCATTCAGTTTGCCATTCTCTTTTCATCATCAGTGGTAAACGATAAATCACCACATTTAAAAAGCTACCAATACATAGGCTTACTAAGCCCACAGTTAAAAAATAAAACCACTGCTGACTTTGCATCGCAGTGGTTATATCAAGAAAAAAGTTTTCCATTAAAATACCTAACATCTGACCATTTAGAGGCCGAATTTATTTCGCTGTGTTGAACTGTTTTTATTATTTATTTTATGTAGCAAGTTATCAACTAGCGTTTTGAGTTTTGCTTACAGCCATGTGTTAAATCACCGACCCTAACTGGAATATAGGCAAGTACATAGCAACAATTAAACCACCAACCAGCACACCTAATACAGCCATAATGAGTGGCTCAAGTAAGCTTGATAAACCGTCAACGGCATCATCAACCTCTTGCTCATAAATAGTTGCGACTTTAGCAAGCATGCCATCAAGTGAGCCAGACTCTTCACCAATGGCTACCATTTGGATCACCATATCGGGGAATATTTTAGAGTTACGCATTGCCCAGTTCATTAAATTACCTGAGCTCACTTCTGCTTTAATTTCTAAAATTGCATAGCGATAAACCGCATTACCAGAAGCACCCGCAGCAGAGTCAAGTGCATCAACCAGAGGTACACCAGCAGCAAACGTAGTTGATAAAGTACGAGCGTAACGCGCAACCGCCGCTTTATTCAAAATCATACCAATAACGGGGAGTTTTAATATGGCTCTATCGTTAGCATCTCTGAGTTTTTTACTTTTTAATAAAGCTTCTTTATAAGCAAAACCTGCGGCGATAATTGCAATTAGAATTATCCACCAATATTCCTGCATGAACTCGGAAATACCAATCACCATTAACGTAAAGCCCGGCAACTCAGCACCAAAGCCATTAAAGATATCTTGGAATTGTGGCACTACAAATATAAGTAGAATAGAAGTTACAATGACTGCGACCACCAAAACCGCAATAGGATAAAACATGGCCTTTTTAATTTTCGATTTTAATGCTTCGGCCTTTTCTTTATAAAGCGCAACACGGTCAAAAATTTTATCAAGGGCACCCGACTGTTCGCCCGATGCAACTAGGTCACAATATAAATCATCAAAATAGCGAGGGTGTTTACGGAGCGCTTGAGAAAGTGGTACACCTGCTTTGACTTCATCACCTATGCCTTCCATTAATTTAGTAATACTTTTATTTTTTGTACCGCTCCCTATCATCTCAATAGTTTGGATTAGGGGAACACCTGCCATCAGCATTGTGGCAATCTGTCGTGTAATTAAAGCGATATCTTTTGGCGTAATTTTTTGAACAGATTTAATGCCAAATAACGGTTTTGGTTTACGTTTTACCTTAGAAGGAGTAATCCCTTGTTTTCGGAGTTGGGCTTTTATAAGGGCAATACTTTGGCCAGAAAGTTCACCTTCAAGTTTTTTACCTCTAGCATTAACACCAACCCATAGGAAGGTGTCTAAGCTAGTCTGTTCCCGTTCCTGCTGCTTTGCCATGTGTTTTTCCATCTACTAATAAATAAGGTTTTTCTTTACAGTACATTGCTTTAGCTTGAAATGTATCTTCACTAAAAAGAGAGCATAGCTTCTCTAAAAGTAGAAATGTTATTTCTTTATCGTAAAAATCATTCAAGTTATAGAGGTAATTATTGTCTAAATCTGTAATGAAAGCTGCGTGATCTAACTCTGGGAATATAGATAATTGCCACTTATCGAATATCACTCCTCGCTGCTTTATGCTAACTAATTGTGGGTAAAATTTATTTTTTAAAACTGCTCTCCCTAGCTCATTTACTTCATAAAAACTAATCCCTTGTTTGATAGTACTTGCTAAATCTATTGTGCCATCAACATTGAAACTAGGCTTTAGCGAGCTTTCAATTGGCAAAAACCTTTCTTGCGAGACTTTAAATATGCTTGATCCATCTAAAGTTCTTGTCAAATTAATATTAAGACGGTCAAGTATTGTAGGAGTAATATCTGTTAATGCATAATTAAAGTCGGTATTTGGTTGAGTGTGTTGAATTTCCACACCTTTATTGTACTCTTTGAAGCTTAGTAATACATTAAATTGTGAACTAGAAATAATAGAAGTACCGTGACCTGCAATATTTATTTTATCGCTACTATTCTCTGGTTGGTCTATTTTTCTAGCAAAGCTTTCACCGTGATCTGTGATTATAAAAATTAGCGCATTTTCTAATATACCTTCACTCTTTAAGTGAGAATGAAATCGTTCAACTTGTTTGTCTGCAAGTTTGACAGAATCTAAATACTTGCTAACCGTATCTTTATTATCAGTGGTGTTAAACTTTGTTTTATAGGGCCAATGGGGCAGTGTGAAATGAGCGGCAATAAAAACTGGCTTGCCAGTATTTTTTATTTCTTCTTCGAGCTCTTTATTGAAACGTGGTGGGGAGTATGTTTTCCACGCCCCTCTATTATTTTGCAGTTGTGGCAAGAAGTAAGTAAAAATAGGCAACTGGGAGGTAACGGCTAAAAAGGGGTTGTCTACCAGTTGCCAAATTAATAGCTCACTAACTGTTTCTGATGGCCCAATGACTTTATCAAAGTAAAAAGATTCATCTATATGACTAAACCTTCTTTCATCTAATGAAAAATAAGTTGTGTAACCTTCTTTTTTTAATATATAAGAGAGCGTATTTTCAAGATTTAGGTTATTTAAGTTTGTTAGGTTTAACCTCGCTTGGGTCGTTGTTGGGTAATTACCTGTCAGAATTGTGAACCAAGAAGGAAAGGTTCTAGCTACATGTGTATGTGTATTCGGTAGATGTATTGATGTATTGACGAAACTGCTAATAAAAGGCGTGTTTTTACTATTTATTAATCGTGTATTTAATGAATCAATTCCTATGATTACAACATTCTTTTTTTTAAATGTGCTTTTATTTCTAAGTGGTAATTTAGGAGATGAACTTTCTAAATTGATAGGCACTGAAAAAATACCGAACACTAGTATCATAGAAGCAAGCAGCCTATTCTGTTTTATAAAAAATGACGATAGTAGTAATAGTATTAAAATACATAAAGTAGGCAGTTGGATATAAACTCTTACCCAAGTTTCATGGCTGAAGAATAAATAAGGAAATTGGTAGCTAGTGATACCTAAAGTTAGAGTTATCAGCAGAGCCCAGGTTAGAGAAGCTGATGATAGGCGTGAGAGGTTATGTCCTGCTAGCACCTTTAGATTATGTGTAATTGTGTAAGCGATAATAGAGAAAAATAATATACTCAGTAGTAAGCCTAATATTACTTTAATTATATCAACGAGGAGCGGGAGGCTAAGACTTAAGCTTTCTAATTTATCTTTAAAATTAGTTCCTTTAAATTCAAAAGAAGGGTAATTCAAAAAGCATATTGTAAGAAAAAAGAAGAATATAAGGGCAGAAATAAAAAAATGTATACGCATAGGAGTAATTTACGGGAAAAGCGCAGGGTTACCCTACGCTTATTAGTTATTTATTAACGACAGCTTGCAGGTCTGTATTTCGAGTCAACTGTTCCTGTATTACATGTCCATGAGATAGTACCACCTCCAGATGGAATACCTGGTACAAGAATAAGTGTCGCATCTTGTGTTACTTTTTCATTATAAGTGATTACAATTGTTCCATCACCAGTGATTTCAACGCTGTCAACCGCATTGCCAGTCATAGCTCCTGATGCAGGTAAACCTGCTTCATCGTTAGTGCTAGGCCAATCACCTTCAGATACGTAATATTCAGTTACAGCACCTTTTGCAGCAGCTGCTAAATTTAGACCTTCACTAACGTGTGCGCGTTTCGTGTAATCTTGATAAGCAGGAAGTGCTACTGCAGCCAAAATACCGATGATTGCAACTACAATCATTAATTCAATTAGGGTGAAACCCTGTTGGTTTTGTTTTGTCATTTGTTCCTCTCCTAAAGGATATGATGATTTTGTAAGTTTAGCTGTAACTTCAGCGTTGTAAACCAAGGCTCAATTTACAGGATAAATCTTACAGTTTTAATTAAAACTTCTTTAATAAAGCTTGATTGATAACATAAAACTCTTAGAACTTCCCATGTTCTGAAAACATTAATTAACTTTAGCATTATTCAATGATTTTGAAAGCTATTTTCCTGTTAGCTAGAGGTTTTTTCAGAACTTTCCTACTTTAGTTTGAGACAGGTCAAGCTAATTCAATTATTGCACTGTTTGATATGGCATCCTTGCTAATACTTTGAAGAGTGAAACTAAAATGTGTGTAATAGCCTAGGGTGAAGACATACTAAAGAGTGATATTTTGCCGTATAAATGTTTGTTTTTTGTTACTATTACAAGCTTTGTACGTATTTAATGCTTTTTTTATTTCGTTGTCAACGGATTAGGTAAGCATTAAATACGTGGCTAGCTATTTTTAAGCACTAAAACGCATTGAAAGGTCGATTGATTGTAAATTTTTTGTAAGTGCGCCACTTGAAATAAAGTCAACGCCAGCCTGCGAATAGGTTTTTAAGGTTTCGAGTGTCATGTTGCCAGATACTTCGAGCTTTGCTCGCTTGTCTGTCAGCACGACTGCTTGTTGAATTTGTTCGACTGTAAAGTTATCAAGCATGATGATATCAGCACCAGCTGTGATTGCTTGCTCAAGCTCATCAAGTGACTCCACCTCAACCTCAACTGGTTTTGTAGGGTGATTGATTTTTGCTTGAGCTACTGCTTTATCAATACCGCCACAGGTAGCGATGTGGTTTTCTTTAATTAAAAACGCATCAAACAAACCGATACGATGATTCGCGCCGCCGCCACATTTTACAGCGTATTTTTGTAGCGCACGTAAGCCAGGAATTGTTTTACGCGTATCGAGTAGCTGCGTCGTTGTACCCTCAAGCTCTTTTACATAATGAGCTGTTGTTGTTGCTGTACCTGAGAGTGTTTGTACAAAGTTAAGGGCAGTGCGCTCAGCAGTTAAAATTGCGCGAGCTGAGCCTGATGCGGTGAAGAGCGTGCTATTGGCTGCTACTTTGTCGCCGTCATTTACAAGTACTTCAACGTTTACTGTAGGATCGACTTGGTTAAAAACTTCTAAAATAATGTCTTTACCACAAAATACGCAGTCTTCACGGGTAATTACCTTGGCATTGGCTCGCTCGTTTTCTGGAATTAGTTGCGCGGTAATATCACCGTCATTTGCGCTTTGGTAATTTAAATCTTCATCAAGGGCAAGTTTTACCAGTTGGCTAATTAATGTGTGTGGGACTGACATGTCGAAAGCTCATTGTTTATTAATAAATTGGCGAAATTTTACTATGTTTAACCCCTCAATAGAAGACAAAGATTGGCTACAGTAAAGTATACCCACCGTTACTTTAAGTGATTGAAACAAAGCAACTAGACCCTGAGATTTTAACCCTTTACACTATTTAACTTTATTGTCATCGTTAGTTTTTAATATGCATATAGATGAATTGGGCCAATTAAACAATGTGTTACAAAGGCCCTGTACACATTACGATGAACGCCCAGAAGGCGAGGTATCATTACTTGTTATTCATAATATTTCATTGCCTGCAGGGCAGTTCGCAACGCCTTATGTTGATGATTTGTTCATGGGAACAATTGATTGTACGGCGCATGAAAGCTTTGCTGATTTAAAAGGCTTAAGAGTGTCTGCACATTGCTTTATTCGTCGTACCGGTGAAGTTATTCAGTACGTGCCTTTTGAGAAACGAGCTTGGCACGCCGGTATCTCAAAGTTTGAAGGTAGAGAGCGCTGTAATGATTTTAGCGTGGGCATTGAGCTTGAAGGTACAGACACCAAAGCGTATACCCAAGCCCAATATAATGCATTACACTTAGTGACTAAGGCGTTGATGGCAAAGTACCCTGAGATAAACCGTTCGCGCATTGTTGGCCATTGTGATATTGCACCGGGCAGAAAAACTGACCCAGGTGCGAGTTTTGATTGGCAATACTATTTTGATTTAGTGTTTTAGTTAAAGGATATAGGTAAAGGCATGATCTTAATTTCAATAATTATTGCTTTGGTGATTGAGCGTTTAGGAGCTCGAGCAGATTATTGGCAAATCGGTTTTTATGCCAATAGATATCTTAAACACTCGCAAAAACAACTCTCAGAAAAAGGCTTATTTAATTCGCCAATTGGCTTTTTGATTTGGTTAATGTTGCCTGTCGTTGCCGCAGGTTTAGTCTATCAACTCTCTGATTTTATTATTTGGCAGCTGGCAGTGAATGTTGCTGTGCTGCTGGTATGTTTTGGCTGTGCTAAACAACGTGCTTTATATAAGTCTTACTTAAATGCGTTAACCCGCAACGATCAAGAAGCGGCTACCTTATATGCATTACAAATGGGGCAAAAGAAAACTGAAGATGAGCCTCAAGGTGAGACTTTTGGTCAGACTTTAGCTTGGCTTAACTTTCGCTTTTATTGCGCAGTCATTTTTTGGTTTGTGGTTTTAGGTGTGCCTGGCGCGGTTCTTTATGCGCTAGTTCGAACCTTTGCTGACAAAGTCAGAGACGACCATAAAGTGGCGTACGCTAAGCGTTTTAAGCTGATCCATAGCTTACTGTTTTGGCTTGATTGGTTACCTGCACGAGTTGCAAGCTTTGGCTATTTAGTGATTGGCAACTTTAATAAAGGCACCAGTTGTTGGCTGAAGTATGTGCTCGACTTTTCAGTGAGTAACCGCAAAGTTGTTACGCAAACCGCACTTGCCGCTGAGCAAATAGAGCAACAACATTTCGGTTGTACTTATGAAGCCACTTGCATGATGAAGCTTGTAAAACGAAATGTATTGTTCTTTTTAGTGATCATCGCAGCACTTACTTTATTTGGTGGTTTGGCGTAGTGTGTAAAGTTAGCGAGTTGAAAGAGTAAGCTTGTTGTATAACTTTATTCATTAATTGCTCTACTAATGCACTTCGATTGAGTTCTGATTTTTTCAGCACTGAAGTGCATCCTACTTCGAATATTTTTCAGTACTCAATTCAACTAACATCTAAAACCTGACCTCTAAAAGCTGTTGTTGCTCAATCTGGTCTGACCATTTATTTTTTATTGTTTTTTCCTTCAGAAAAAGCCACTTTAATCCATACTGTTTAATCTTTAGACGAATTACGTTAGGGTGTAACTAGGCGCTGAACGTAGTGAAATTGACAGAAATACGGGTTTTTGATAACGTATGCGAAAAATTTGGTATGACCAATTTACCTTTTTGGTCAAAGCACAAGGCTAAATACCCGATATTTATGGGGTTAGCGCATAACAATGCGGACGTTAATAAATGTCTTTAAAGATTAAAGCAGCAAAATTATCTGATGTAATTTTACAACAACTTGAGAATATGATTCTTGAGGGGTCGTTAGCGCCAGGCGAAAAGCTGCCTCCTGAACGTGAATTAGCGAAACAATTTGAAGTATCGCGACCTTCACTGCGTGAGGCGATTCAAAAGCTAGAAGCCAAGGGGTTAGTAACGCGTCGCCAAGGGGGTGGAACGTTCGTAAAAAATCAGCTTGAAGAGGGGCTCACTGATCCGCTTTTTGATTTGATTAGTAAGCATCCAGAGTCACAATTTGATTTACTTGAATTTCGTCATGCCCTTGAAGGAATTGCTGCATATTATGCAGCTATGCGCGGCACAACGAATGACTTCAAAAAAGTAAAACAAAGCTTTGACAACATTGCGCTCGTTAATGACGACATTGTGCAAAAAGCAAAAGCAATTAATGCATTCCATTTTAGTGTGGCAGAAGCGTCTCATAACGTTGTACTGCTACATTTAGTACGTGGTATGCAGGCCTTGTTAGAGCAAAATGTATTACAGAATTTAACTGTACTGTTAAAAAAACCACAGATCAGCCAACAGCTCGCAGAACATAGACGACTGTTGATGGATGCGGTTATTGAAGGAAACCCAGAGCAAGCACGTCTTGCTAGTAATGCTCACTTAGCCTTTATCGAAGAAGCCTTACTTGAGGCTGGCAAAGAGCATTCGCGGATTGAACGTAGTTTAAGACGCACCAAACAACATTAAGCAAGTGATTAGCTAAGTTTAGTTAACTACTTAATTTTAAGATTTATTAAAATAATTAGTATTTTAAACATAAGGAAACCTCCATATGTCTGAAGTCAATAAAATTGACGTAGACGCGCTAGAAACACAAGAGTGGTTACAAGCCCTTGAGTCTGTTGTGCGTGAAGAAGGTGTTGAACGTGCTCAATTCTTACTTGAGCAAGTGTTAGAGCAAGCCCGTTTAGACGGTGTTGATATGCCTACTGGCACAACCACTAACTACGTTAATACCATTCCGGTAGATCAAGAACCTGCTTACCCAGGTGACGTAAACATTGAACGTCGTATTCGTTCAATCATTCGTTGGAATGCGATCATGATCGTATTACGCGCGTCGAAAAAAGATCTAGACTTAGGCGGCCATATGGCGTCTTACCAGTCTTCAGCTGCATTCTATGAAGTATGTTTTAACCACTTCTTCAAAGCACCAAACGATGTTGATGGCGGTGATTTAGTTTATTACCAAGGTCACATTTCTCCAGGTATCTATGCACGTGCATTTGTTGAAGGTCGTTTAACTGCTGAGCAGCTTGATAACTTCCGTCAAGAAGTTGATGGTAAAGGTCTTCCTTCATACCCACACCCTAAGTTAATGCCTGAATTCTGGCAGTTCCCTACGGTATCTATGGGTCTTGGTCCAATTGCTTCAATCTACCAAGCTCGTTTCTTAAAATACCTAGACGGTCGTGGCTTAAAAGACACTAAAAACCAACGTGTATACGCTTTCTTAGGCGATGGTGAAATGGATGAGCCAGAATCACGTGGTGCAATCTCATTCGCTGCGCGTGAGAAGCTAGATAACTTATGTTACCTAATCAACTGTAACTTACAGCGTTTAGATGGCCCAGTAATGGGTAACGGTAAGATCATTCAAGAGCTTGAAGGCCTATTCAAAGGTGCAGGCTGGAACGTGATTAAAGTTGTATGGGGTAGTGGTTGGGATATCCTACTTGCTAAAGATACATCAGGTAAATTACTGCAGTTAATGAACGAAACGATTGACGGTGATTACCAAA
This sequence comes from Pseudoalteromonas sp. S1650, assembly GCF_005887195.1. Classification (NCBI taxonomy): domain Bacteria; kingdom Pseudomonadati; phylum Pseudomonadota; class Gammaproteobacteria; order Alteromonadales; family Pseudoalteromonadaceae; genus Pseudoalteromonas; species Pseudoalteromonas sp. S1650. The sequence goes on from NZ_PNDF01000010.1 coordinate 27,262, forward strand.
CATATAAAGCAAAAGACGGTGCATATGTTCGTGAGCACTTCTTCGGTCGTTACCCAGAAACAGCAGCACTTGTTGCTGATATGACTGATGAAGAAATCTTCGCACTTAAGCGTGGTGGTCATGAGCCTTCTAAACTTTACGCTGCATTCAAAAAAGCGGAAGAAACTAAAGATCGTCCGACTGTGATCCTAGCTAAAACTGTAAAAGGTTACGGCATGGGTGAAGCAGCCGAAGGCAAAAACATCGCGCACCAAGTTAAGAAAATGGACATGACCCACGTTGAGCACTTACGTTCACGTTTAGGTCTACAAGATTTAGTTTCTGATGAAGAAATTAAAGACTTACCATATCTTACTCTTGAAGAAGGCTCTGAAGAGTACAAGTATCTTCACGCTCGCCGTGAAGCGCTACAAGGTTACACACCTAAGCGTATTCCTAAGTTTTCTGAAAGCTTAACATTGCCAGAAGTTGAGGCGTTCAAGCCACTACTTGAAGAGCAAAAGCGTGACATCTCTACAACAATGGGCTTTGTACGTGCACTTAACGTATTACTAAAAGACAAAGGCATTGGTAAAAACATCGTTCCTATCATCGCTGATGAAGCGCGTACATTTGGTATGGAAGGTTTATTCCGTCAAATCGGTATTTACAACCCGCATGGCCAAAACTACACACCACAAGACCGTGACATTGTTTCTTACTATAAAGAAGCAACATCAGGTCAGGTACTACAAGAAGGTATCAACGAGTTAGGTGCAATGTCATCATGGGTTGCTGCTGCAACATCATACAGCACTAACGATTTACCAATGATCCCATTCTACATCTACTACTCAATGTTTGGTTTCCAACGTGTAGGTGATATGGCGTGGATGGCTGGTGACCAACAAGCACGTGGTTTCTTACTAGGTGCTACGGCAGGTCGTACTACACTAAACGGTGAAGGTTTACAGCATGAAGATGGTCACAGCCACATTCTTGCTAACACGGTTCCTAACTGTATTTCTTATGATCCGACATTCGCATACGAAGTAGCGGTAATCATGCAAGACGGTATCCGTCGCATGTACGGTGAAGACCAAGAAAATGTGTTCTATTACCTAACGCTAATGAACGAAAACTACCATCAACCAGCAATGCCAGAAGGCGCTGAAGAAGGTATTCGTAAAGGTATCTACAAGCTTGAAACTGTGGCTGGCGATAAAGCGAAAGTACAGTTACTAGGTTCAGGTACTATCATGATTGAAGTGCGTAAAGCGGCACAAATCCTGAGCGAAGAGTATGGTATTGGTTCAGATGTATTCTCTGTAACGTCATTCAATGAGTTAACGCGTGACGGTCAAGACGCTGAGCGTTTCAACATGCTTAACCCTGAAGCAGAACAAAAGACTGCTTACATCACGAACGCATTAACTGATGCCGTGACTGTTGCTGCAACAGACTACATGAAGAACTACGCAGAACAAGTTCGTTCATTCGTACCAAGTAGCAACTACAAAGTGTTGGGTACTGATGGTTACGGTCGTTCTGATAGCCGTGAAAACTTACGTCGTCACTTCGAAGTGAATGCTGGTTATGTTGTGGTTGCAACACTATCTGAGCTTGCTAAACGTGGTGAAGTTGAGAAGTCAGTGGTTGTTGAAGCAATCAAGAAATTCGACATCGACACAAACAAAGTTAACCCGCTATACGCATAAGAGGTTCCAATGAGTATTGAAATTAATGTACCAGATATCGGTGGCGATGAAGTTGAAGTAACCGAAATCCTTGTTAGCGTTGGTGATAAGGTTGAGGTTGACCAATCGTTATTAACGGTTGAAGGCGACAAAGCATCAATGGAAGTACCTGCTGCACAAGCAGGTACGGTTAAAGAAATTAAAGTAGCTGAAGGTGATACGGTAACTACTGGTTCACTTATCATGATCTTCGAAGGTGAAGAACAAGCTGCGGCTCCTGCAGAGGCTAAAGAAGAAGCGCCAGCTCCAGCAGCTGCGCCTGCAGCTTCTGCTACACAGGAAGTAACTGTGCCAGATATCGGCGATGATGAAGTTGAAGTAACTGAAATCATGGTTGCGGTAGGTGACACGGTTGAAGAAGAGCAATCTTTATTAAGCGTTGAAGGCGATAAAGCATCAATGGAAGTACCTGCTCCAATGGCGGGTACGGTTAAAGAGATCAAAATCGCGACTGGCGATAAAGTGAAAACGGGCTCTCTAATCTTCGTTTTTGAAACAGCTTCAAGCGGTTCAGAAGCGCCTGCTGCAGAATCAGCACCTGCTGAAGCAGCGCCGGCAGCAGCGGCATCAAGCACTAAAGAAGTTAACGTGCCTGATATCGGTGGTGACGAAGTTGAAGTAACCGAAGTGATGGTTGCTGTAGGCGACAAGGTTGAAGAAGATCAGTCAATCTTAAACGTTGAAGGCGATAAAGCATCAATGGAAGTACCAGCACCATTTGCCGGTACTGTTAAAGAAATCAAAGTAGCAGCTGGGGATAAAGTATCAACTGGCTCACTTATCTTTGTATTTGAAGTAGCGGGTAGTGCACCAGCTGCAGCGGCACCTGCTCCTGCAAAAGCTGAAGCAGCGCCTGCAGCAAAAGCGCCTGCGGCTGAAAAGCCTGCATCAGCACCTGCAAGCAACGAAGGCTTTGCAGATAACAAAGCGTATGCACATGCATCGCCTGTTGTACGTCGTTTAGCGCGTGAATTTGGTATTAACCTAGCAAACGTAAAAGGCACGGGTCGTAAGAATCGTGTTGTGAAAGAAGACGTACAAAACTACGTGAAAGATCTTGTGAAGAAAGTTGAGTCAGGTCAGCTATCTGCAGGTAAAGGTAATGCCGGTGGCGGTGAGTTAGGTCTTATCCCTTGGCCTAAGGTTGACTTTGCTAAGTTTGGTGAAATTGAAGAGAAGAAACTTTCTCGTATCCAGAAGCTATCAGGTGCAAACTTACACCGTAACTGGGTGCAAATCCCGCATGTCACACAGTTTGACGAAGCTGATATCACAAGCCTTGAAGCATTCCGTAAAGAGCAAAATGCCCTTGCTGAGAAGAAAAAGCTGGGTGTTAAGATCACACCACTTGTATTTGTGATGAAGGCAGCGGCGAAAGCATTGGCTGAATTCCCAACGTTTAACTCTTCACTGTCTGAAGACGGCGAAAGCTTAATCTTGAAGAAATACATCAACATTGGTGTTGCAGTTGATACGCCAAATGGCTTAGTTGTTCCAGTGTTCAAAGATGTTGATAAGAAAGGCATCATTGAGCTTTCTCGTGAGTTAATGGATATTTCTAAGAAAGCACGTGACGGCAAGCTAACTTCATCTGATATGCAAGGCGGTTGTTTCACAATCTCAAGCCTTGGTGGTATTGGTGGTACAGCGTTCACACCAATTGTAAATGCGCCAGAAGTTGCTATCTTGGGTGTATCTAAGTCAGAAATGAAACCTAAGTGGAATGGCAAAGAGTTTGAACCTAAATTAATGGTTCCATTATCAATGTCATACGACCATAGGGTTATTGACGGTGCACTAGCAGCACGCTTTACTGTGACGCTAGCAAGCTACATGAGCGATATTCGTCAACTAGTGATGTAGTCGTTTTACAGTTTATAAGAATCAAATCCCAGCAAGTTGTTTTTTGCTGGGATTTTTACCATTGGCAATGATACAATCTTTGCCATAGAACAATCTTGGTATAGATATCTGCTCTCCCTTTCTGCCTTGCAGAAACATGGCAGTTAAACTTAGGGGCAGTGTCCCGTTCAAACATTTAAGGTAATAGCATGAGCAACGAATTAAAAACTCAAGTTGTTGTACTAGGCGGTGGTCCTGGTGGTTATTCTGCGGCTTTCCGTGCTGCTGACTTGGGCTTAGAAGTAACATTGGTAGAATCTCGCAACACATTAGGCGGTGTATGTCTAAATGTGGGTTGTATTCCTTCAAAAGCACTTTTACACGTAGCTAAAGTGATCGATGACGCTGCAGAAATGTCATCTCACGGCGTTACTTTTGGCAAGCCTGAAATCGACCTAGACAAAATCCGTTCTTGGAAAGAGTCTGTAATCGGTCAATTAACTGGCGGCCTAGACGGCATGGCTAAAATGCGTAAAGTGAAAGTGGTTAACGGTTACGGTAAATTCACTGGCAGCAACACCATTGCTGTTGAAGGTACTGACGGTACAACAACAATCACGTTTGACAATGCTATTATTGCAGCAGGTTCTCAACCAGTTAACTTACCTTTCATCCCTGAAGATGACCGCGTAATTGACTCAACAGGTGCGCTAGAGCTTAAAGACGTTCCTGAGAAACTACTTGTTTTAGGTGGTGGTATCATCGGTCTTGAGATGGGTACTGTATACCGTGCACTAGGTTCTGAAATCGACGTTGTTGAGTTTGCTGATCAATTAGTACCAGCAGCAGATAAAGACGTTATCAAGATCTACCAAAAATACGTTAAGAACAAGTTCAACGTAATGCTTTCTACTAAAGTTGTTGGTGTTGAAGCGAAAGAAGACGGTCTATACGTTTCATTCGAAGGTAAAAATGCACCAGCTGACGCAGTACGTTACGACAAAGTACTTGTTGCAGTAGGGCGAACACCTAACGGTAAGCTTGTTGATGCTGATAAAGCAGGTGTTAATGTTGATGAGCGTGGTTTCATCAATGTTGATAAACAGCTTAAAACAAACGTTGGTCACATCTTCGCTATCGGTGATATCGTTGGTCAACCAATGCTTGCACACAAAGCGGTACACGAAGGTCATGTTGCTGCAGAAGTTATCTCTGGTCAGAAACACTTCTTCGATCCTAAGTGTATCCCTTCAATCGCATACACAGATCCAGAAATCGCATGGGTTGGTGTAACTGAGAAAGAAGCAAAAGAGCAAGGCTTAAGCATCGAAACTGCTGTATTCCCTTGGGCTGCTTCTGGTCGTGCAATCGCTTCAGCACGTACTGAAGGTCAAACTAAGCTAATCTTCGATAAAGACTCAGGTCGTGTTATCGGTGGTGCTATGGTTGGTATCAACGCAGGTGAAATGCTAGGTGAAATCGGCTTAGCTGTTGAAATGGGCGCAGACGGTGAAGACCTAGCGTTAACTATTCACGCTCACCCCACGTTAAACGAATCAATCGGTCTAGCTGCTGAAATCTTCGAAGGTTCAATCACTGACCTTCCAAACAAAAAAGCAGTTAAAAAGAAGTAAGTTCTTTTGACTAATCATTTTAAAAACCCAGCTCCGGCTGGGTTTTTTGTTTTTTAACCATCAGCACATTTTAGTTATTCGCAATAAGACTGAATCAAAAGCCAGCTGTTAACTTCGTTAAGAATTACTATAAAAAAACCGCGTTTGCTTTCACAAACACGGCTTCTATTCTTCATTAGCTTGTAGCTTACTATACTTTAAACGCATCTACCGATAAACGCAGTTCTTCAGCCAGTTTTGCTACTTCAGAGCTTGAGATATTAGTTTGGTTTGCACCTTCAGCTGTTTGCTCTGCGATTGCTACAATCGACTCTAAACGTTCACTGATCTCTTGAGATACTTGCTGCTGTTCGTGAGCGGCTGTTGAAATCTCTTCACTTACGTTATGAGCCTGTGCAACGGCAGCAGTGATTGAATCAAGGGCCGTGTTTGCAAGGTCTGATTGCTCAACACACGACTCAGCTTGTTGCTTACCTTTCGACATAGCCGATACAGCAGCCTCAGCGCCAACCTGAAGCGATTCAATCATTGCTTGGATCTCTTGGGTCGACTCTTGAGTCTTGCTTGCTAGAGAGCGTACTTCATCAGCAACTACGGCAAAGCCTCGGCCTTGTTCACCGGCACGGGCTGCTTCAATGGCTGCATTAAGCGCAAGTAGGTTGGTTTGCTCAGCAATGCCACGAATAACATCTAAAATGCCACCGATTGAAGCGCTGTCTTTATGAAGCTGGTTGATAACTTGCGATGCATCATCGACTTCACGAGCTAGTTGTTCAATGGTTGCTTTATTTTGTGATGAAATGCCTTTGACACGATCTGCTTCTTTGTCAGCGTTCTTTATTTCACTAAGAGCTTGTTGAGCACTGCTACTTACCGCTTGTGATGTACTGCTCATCTCAGTTGTTGCCGTTGCCGCTTGTTCAACCTGTGCTTGTTGATTACGTATAGCTTGGCTAGATTCTTCAGTGATTGCCGATGTCTCTTCAGAAGCAGCTGCTAGCTGTGTAGAGCGAGAGATTATACCTTGGATAAGCGTACGCAAACTTTCAATTAGCGTATTACAGCTACGTGATAGTTCACCGAACTCGTCTTTAGCTGAGTCGTCAAGACGCTGTGTCATGTCACCGCTTGCCACGATATCAAGGATACGGTTTACTTCAGAAAGGGGCTTGGTTATACGATTAACAGTCACAGCAGCAACGATGATAGCAATTAAAGTAGCAATCACCATGGCAACCCAAGTCCAAATAGTTGCTGTTGAGACATTACCGCTGACATCTTGCTGCAAGTCAAAAGCCAGCACTGTAGCTTGGTCAACTAGTTCTTTTAATTGCTTTAATGCTTCACTAGTAGAGTTTTCTGCGTTTGCTAATTCAGCTTCTGTTTTAGCAATTGCATCAATTAAACGTTTTTTATTTGCAGATAAACTGTTATTACCACGAACATTATCTGAAAGCGTTTCAAAGTAGCCGTTTAAATCATTATACAAACCGGCGTTATTATCAATAATTGCTGGGCGAATGAGCCCTAAACTACGCTCAACTTCTTCTAAGTAATAAACCTGTTCATTTTTTACGATGTCTAATGTGTTGAGAGTTTTCACCGTAAGCATATCAGTGCTGTTAGTGACGACTGATTGGAAGTTGTTTTCCATGTTATTGGCGGCTTGATAAGCACGTGAATGGTTTTCTTCAAGTCCATCTATATCAATAATATCAAGCACCACTGAATTTGCATCTTCAGCACTGATTTCGATGTTTTCAAGCTGGGTGCGTAGTGTTTTATTTAGCTCAAGTTGAGTTTGTTTATCTGCAAACAGGTTGTCGACAGACTTAACAAAGCGCTTATAAGTTTGCTCAACTTGTTGGCTGCTTTGTTTTAGCTTTGGATCGTTGCTAACAATTTGTTGAAGCTCTTGGTAGGAATTATCATATCGTTTTTTTTGTTGGTTGAAATTTTTTCTTAATGTCGCCAGTTCATCTTGCGCACTAGTATAAAAACTTGCCTGAGCTGACTTACTCATTAAAATAAATTCAACCTGTAACTCATAACTCTTATCGAGAGCTGGCAGCGAAAGCTGGTTAACTCGCTGTGTTGATTGATCTATGTTGGTAATTTTTACCAACGAGTTACCACCAATAAAAAGCAGGAGTAACGTAATAACAATAAAGCCACCCCAAATGCGCTGTCTAACGGTCAAGTTCATATGCAATTCCAGAAAATAGTACTAATCAACACTTATCGGCAAGGTTGCCAATTAGTTAAGTATTTAAATTTAATTAGCTTTAAATTAAATTTATTTTAATTGTTATAAATCTAACAGATGTTCAGCTATTTTTCAGTTTATTTAGATAAAAGAGTGGGATTTTTCGACGAAATAGTCTTTTGTGTTGAGTTCCATTAGGGTCATTGCGCCACCCCAAACACAGCCTGTATCAAGAGCGTGGATGTTTTCTTGTTTGACTTTACCTTCTAAAGCAGCCCAGTGGCCAAATGCAATATGCTGTTTTAACTTAGAAATATCAGGGTGATCGAACCAAGGTATTATTGAGCTGTCTTCACTAATACTGGTTTTGTTTGCAAAATCGAGTTCACCTGTAAGGTTTACGAACCGCATCCGAGTGAAATAATTAACAATATAGCGAAATTTAGCTTCACTACTTAAATTCGATTGCCACTGTAACGGATGGGGATCGTACATATTGGCGAAGTAATGAGTTGCATCAGCTCCTTGATAGCATTGCTGGGCAAAACTAGCACGTTTCAATGCTTTTTTTATTGACCAGCTAGGATTTAGGCCAGCATGACTTATCAGCATGTTATAGCGTTCAAGCCAAATAGCTAATGGCTGTTGCTGTAAAAAATGAATATATTCAGCGCGTTTTGGACTATTAAAAACATCGGCCAGCTTATCTTTGGGGTTTGCAGGTTTATTTAGATAATGACAAGCGATAAGGTGTAAATCATGATTACCAAGGGTAATAGTTACACTGCCTTGCATAGTATGAAGACGCTCGAGACAGGCGAGTGAGTCAGGACCTCGAGCGACTATATCGCCGACTAAATAAAGGTGATCTTGGCTTGGGTTGAAGTTGACCCGTTTCAATAACGCATCAAATTCACTATAACACCCCTGTAAATCACCAATTGCATAATCAGCCATCGTTATTTAGTGCAATATGTTTGGGCGAGCTAAACGAAACACCTCGATTGGTGCTTCGAATTCAGTCCCAAATTCGTTACGCATGGTGTAATGACCTTGCATTGTCCCAACTGGGGTATCAAGCACAGCGCCACTGGTGTATTTGTAGCTTTCACCTGGGGCAATGGTTGGGGTTTCACCAACAACACCTTCACCTTGTACTTCCACTTCTTTGCCGTTAGCATCAGTAATTAACCAATAACGGCTCAAAAGCTTAGCACTGCATAAACTGTGGTTTTTAATGGTGATAGAATAAGCAAAAACGTATTTATCTTGTTCAGGCTCTGATTGACCTTCTACGTAGAAGGTCTCAACCGACACCTTAATTGGAGAACCTAGATTACTGCTTGTTGTCATAAATCCAATTAGCTATATCAATAAATTGTTGTAAAGACAGGCTTTCAGCACGCAGCGTGATATCAATGCCGATGCTTGTTAGTTCTTCAGCTATAAGTAAGTTAGATAAACTATTACGCAGAGTCTTACGGCGCTGATTAAAGGCTTCTAAGCATACTGTGTTAAGAAGTTTTGTACTTTTAGCTGAACGCTGTTCAGGCTTTTTAGGGATCAAACGAATTACTGCTGAATCGACCTTAGGGGCTGGCTTAAAGCACTCTGGTGGCACATCAATCACTGGCATTGCGTGACAGTAATATTGTGTCATTACACTCAAGCGGCCAAAAGCTTTGCTGCCTGGGCCTGCGACCATACGTTTAACTACTTCTTTTTGCAGCATAAAGTGCATATGCTCAACATTGTCTGCAAATTCAAATAAATGGAATAACAGCGGGGTCGAAACATTGTAAGGTAAGTTACCAAAAATCTTTAATTTTTCGTCTGACTTGATCAAAGAGCTAAAGTCGAACTTCATTGCATCGCCTTGATGCACTGTTAACTTTGGCCCTAAGAATGGGTGGCTCGTTAAACGTTCTGCTAAGTCTTTATCTAACTCAACAACCGTTAGGTGGCCACTTAAATCAGCGACTGGCTCAGTGATAGCACCAAGACCCGGGCCGATTTCTACTAAATTATCTTCAGGTTTAGGATCAATGGCCGTGACGATTTTGTCGATGATCATGTCATCGTTTAAAAAGTTTTGACCAAAACGCTTACGAGCGCGGTGTCCTAAATGTACTTTATCTGTCATTGATTCTGTGCTTTTTCATGGGCGAGCTTAATTGCTTCGCGGATCGCTAATTCAAAACTACCTACATCAGCAGTACCTGTGCCGGCTAAATCGAGAGCCGTGCCGTGATCTACTGAGGTGCGAATAAATGGCAGGCCAAGAGTGATGTTGACCGAATTGCCGAAACCTTTGTATTTTAGCACAGGTAATCCCTGATCGTGATACATTGCAAGCACTGCATCTGCTTGCGAAAGATATTTATCTTGGAATAGGGTATCAGCAGGCAATGGGCCAATTAAGTTCATACCTTGGTTATTTAATAGCTCAAGAGTTGGCGTTATAGTGTCAATTTCTTCAGTGCCTAAATGACCATCTTCGCCGGCATGTGGGTTTAAGCCACATACGAGAATGCGTGGCTTTTCAATGCCAAACTTTGTTTGTAAGTCATGATTTAATATTGTGGCTACTTTGCTTAAACGCTCAACGGTGATTGCGCGCGATACATAAGCAAGCGGTATATGGGTCGTAACAAGTGCCACACGCAAGCCTTCAGTTGCTAACAACATCACCACATCAGCAGTATTTGATTGCTGTGCAAAATACTCTGTGTGACCGCTGAACGAAATCCCCGCTTTGTTGATAATCCCTTTATGAACAGGGCCTGTAACAACAGCAGCAAAAGTACCATCCATATTTTTTTCACTGGCAATGCGCAGTGTATCCAACACATATTGACCGTTAGCGTCATTAAGTACGCCCACTTCAACGTCTGTGCCTAAATCTACTTGGTGTAAGTAAACGCTGCCTGCAGGGGCAATGCTTGGTGCTTGGCTATCATCGAAGTCAATTAAATTGATATCTAAACCAAGCAACTTAGCGCGCTGTTTTAATAACGCGCCATCAGCAATCACCACCAGTTGGGCATCCCACTGGTGCTGCGCTAACTTGATAAGTAAATCAGGGCCAATACCAGCTGGCTCACCTGGGGTAATTGCAATTCTAATGGTCATAATTATTATTCTGTTGGGAAAATATCAACGTGTGCTTGCTCACGCATTTCTTGCTGCCAGTTGAAACTTTCTTCTTTAAATTTACGATTAAACAGTAGTTGGTGAGCGCGGTTACGTTTAGCTTGCTCTGTTTTATCTGCTACACGCTTATCAAGTAGCTGTACAATGTGCCAACCAAACTGAGTTCTGAATGGCTCACTGATTTCATTTTTATCTAGAGAAAGCAGGGTATTTTTAAATTCTGGTACATAGGTGCTTGGGTCAGTCCAGTCGTACTCACCACCTTTTAGTGCTGAACCTGGATCTTCAGAGTACTCTTTAGCAAGTTCTGCAAAGTCAGCTTTACCATCACGAAGATCTTTTGCAAAGCCTTTAAGCATGTCACGCGCTTTTTCTTCGCTTAAAATAATTGATGGTTTAACTAAGATATGGCGTGAACGAACTTCTGTTGTTTCAACAACTTGACGACCACGAACATCTTGCACTTTGATGATGTGGAAACCAGCACCTGAACGAAGCGGACCAACAATGTCATCTTTTTTATGACCTTTTACAGCTTCTGCGAATAGCGATGGCATTTCGTTGATGCTCATCCAACCAAGCTGACCACCCTCAAGTGCCTTTGAGCCGCTTGAAGATGAAATAGCAATACGCTTGAACTCTTTGCCTTCTTTTAAAAACTCAATAACTTTCTCAGCTCGCGTTTTAGCGCTCGCAATTTCATCCGCAGTAGCATCACTAGGAATATCAATCAAGATATGGCCAATGTCATATTCTTCGGCATTTTTACCTTGTGTTTCCATGATTTTTAACAGGTTATCAATTTCTTGCGTACTGATATAAATACGGCGATCCACGTTCATACGAGTTACTTGTTGCGTGGTGATCTCTTTACGGATTTCTTCGCGATATGCAGGGTAGCTGTCTCCAGCCGCTTCAATTGTCCGACGTAAGTCAGCAATACTGCCACCTTGCTCACGCGCCATATTTTCTAAAGTTTGGTCTAATTGCGAGTCTGAAATCTCAAGACCCATACGCTCAGCAAGTTGCATCATTAGTTCTTGGCTAACTAAACGCTCAATGGCTTGAATTCGCAGTGTATCATCAGAAGGTAATTCTTGACCTTGCTCTGCAGCCTGGGTCTTTACGCGATTAACAATGGTATCTACTTCACTTTGTAAGATAACACCTTGGTTAACAACGCCCACCACTTTGTCAATTTCAACTGGTTTTGCGAAAACGCTTTGGCATAGGCCAACTGTTAATAATGCTGATGCAAATAATTTTTTTAAATTCATACTTTTTCTAATACTCTTGCTAATAGTACTGCGGTACTAGTTATTAAGAAAATACGGTCTACGATAGCCAAAAATACCTTGTTGTAATAATTTTTGTGCATCATAACGGCTTTTGCTTCCAAGCCCTTTTAACACAATATTGAAACCAATACTTGTGTCAAAGGTTGCTTGCTCTTGACCAATCGCCTGGTTCAAATCAGTTTCGATTTGACGACGGCCTGTGATTTGAAACGCCCAACAGCATGATTCATACTGAAGACCGCTGAAAACCTCAATACTACGACCGCTCTCTAAATCACGGTGGTAGCTGCCAACAAACTGCCAATCTTCTGATAGCGGAATGCTGGTAAATAGACCAACTTGCTCGATTGTATTGCCTGAGACATCATTTGCATAGCGATGGTTCAATTGCACGAGCTGTTTATCGTCACCTTTATAATCTAAGGTGATATTTGACTGAATAATTTCTTTACCATCAGTGTCGTACTGGATACCACCTGATAAATACCAACGACGGTGCCAATGTAACATGGTTTGCGCTGCAAACAAGGCATTGTAGTTAGTGTCGGAGTCGATACCTTGTGATGTAGGCTTGGCATCATTACTTAAATAAAAAATTTGTCCGGCACTGAAGTTAAATACTTCTTCATTTTCACTACTAAATAAGCGTGTTGTTGCACCTAACGTAAATTGGTTTGCGGTTGCTATCCGGTCGATACTTGAAAAACGGCGATCTCTAAATAAGCCAAAGAAATCGTCTTGTAATTTTGCTGTATCGTAAAGACCAATATTTGATTGGTCTTTATTTGGCGTATATAAGTACTGAATTTGTGGTTCAAGAGTTTGAATACCATCTTTAAAGAAAAATGCAGTATCACGCTCAAAATTTAATTGGCTGTATAAACGCACTTTAGGTAGGGTTCGAGTGACATTTTCATCAAACTCGGTACCAGCTAAGTCACCATGTTGGTTGTATTCAGTATGTAATAAGCTGAACTCAGATAAAAATGACCATGCGTATTCTTGGTAACCAAAACTTGCTTTAGGCTCTATATGAACACGGCTTGCTTCATCAATTACAGCTTCATCATTAGTGAAATAACTGAGCTCACCATCAAGGGTTAAATCAATGCCATAAAAATCATATGCATCAGTTTGCGAAAAACTAATTTGTGGCAGCGCCGCATATGATTCACGGTGATCACCAAGTACTTCAAAACTTTGCAACTTGATATTGGTGCGCCAAGTGTCACCTAAGTGGGTTAGAGAGCCGGTGCGGTACAACTGAGTATCGGTGCGAGTCGCATAACCAGAGTTTAAATCGGTTAAGTAGTTATCATCACTGACGTTTGTTATGTCGATATTAGCACGCCAGTTTTCACCTAAATAACTTTGCTGTTGCCAGTGGAACAGGTAACGAGAGTCTACATTTGGCTCTTCGTCATCTTTGTCTAGGTACTCAACAGCAACTAAGCCATTATTTTGCTCAGTTAAGTAACGAAACTCCCCAATCATTTGTAAACCGCGTTTAGACATATAGCGCGGTGTTATAGTCGCGTCGTAATTTGGTGCAATATTCCAGTAATAAGGAGTAATGGTTTCGATACCATAGCGGCCTGAGCTCGAGAAATTAGGTGTTAGTAAACCTGACTTACGACGGTCATCTAATGGGAAAGTAAAATAAGGAACATAAAGTACTGGGGTATCAAACACTCTAAGCACAGTATTATGTGTTTCGCCCCAACCTTCTTCTCTTGATAAGTCGATTTCGTCAGCTTCGATGGCCCACACAGGTGTTTCACCCGGACAGGTAGTAAAGCTTGCGTTCATCAGGTTTAGGCCAGACTCATTAACTGTTAGTTTTTCTGCGCCGCCATGACCAAGTTGATCAGTAAACTTATAGTCTGCGCCTAGCAAGCTCAATTCAGAATTGTTTAAATCTGCATTGAGTCCAGAGCTATTAATTTGGCTTACTTTATCGCGATAAACGATAGGACCGGTTGCATTAAGTAACCCACGTTGTTTGTCAATCAGTGCACTTTGTGCGGACAAATTCATCGTTAGGGTGTTAATATCTACATTACCGGTAAATTCTGCGCTTTGGGTACCCAATAGTTCAATATCATCGGATTTGATATCGATCATATTAAGTTCAAGGCCAGGGAGCGGTTGCCAAGCTCTGGTTTGCATTGAAGTGCCACAAAAATTGTGTGTCAGTTCAGTTTCGGCGAACGATGGTGCGCTAAGTACGCTTAGCATCATTATGCCCCAGGTTTTGCTCATTTAATGACCTTAATGCTCTTTGGTTGGATATAAGCTAGACATAATAAAGGAAAACAATGGCAAATACAGTAATTGACTTAGTGAAAAATAGATATCTTACTAAATGAATCGTTATAAAAGTTTACAGCAGTTTTTAAATCCTCACTTTAAAGAGGATGAATATCAATTAGCCGCCATCACTGGGGATGCGAGTTTTCGCCGTTATTTCCGCGTAAATACAGGTGATCAAAGCTATATTGTCATGGACTCAGATCCAGACAAACTGGATAACACACCTTATATAGAACTCAACAAAGTATTTTCTCAGCATGGGTTTAAATTACCAAAAATTCTTCAGGCTGATGAAAAACAAGGCTTCTTCTTGCTGAGTGATTTAGGCAATACTCATTTGGCTGATTTACTGGGCGACGAAGACCGCACTTTACACTACAAACATCTAATAAAGTTAAGTGCACAGTGGGCGCAAATCCCGCCTGCCCAATATATGAAAGTATTTGATGGCGAGTTTTTACAGTTTGAGCTAAGTATTTTTAGAGATTGGTTAGTCGATAACTTTATCGGTGAGCAACTCTCTGCTGATGAACAGCAAATGTGGCAACAAGCCTGTGAGTTATTAATTAATAATGCCCTTGAGCAACCAATTGTTACGGTGCACCGAGACTTCCATAGTCGCAATATTATGCGCACAGGGCAGCAATGGGCAATCATCGATTATCAAGATGCCGTACAAGGGCCGGTGTGTTATGACCTTGTTTCATTATTAAGAGATTGCTATTTCAAGCTACCAGAACAAGAGCTCGACTACCTTTTACATTACGCTTATGACGAATTTAGCGAGCAGCAGCTATTGCAAGACACTTCGTTTGCGATGTTTAAACGTTGGTTTGACTTAACCGGCGTGCAGCGTCATTTAAAAGCTGCGGGCATATTTTGCCGCTTAAAATTACGTGACGGTAAGTCTGGCTATTTGAATAATGTACTGCCAACCCTTACATACATCAGTAATGTCAGTAAAGAATACCCAGAGTTAACAGCCCTTGGTCAGTGGATAGAGCAGATAATTATTCCACAGACTAAGCAGCGTTTAACGAAAGAGTCCAAATGAAAGCAATGATCCTAGCTGCGGGGCGTGGTAAACGCATGATGCCGCTAACCGAAACGCAACCAAAGCCGATGCTAAAGATTAACGGCAAGCCACTATTAGAGCATCATATTAATAACTTACGTCAAGCCGGGGTTACCGATATTGTTATTAACCTTGCCTGGCAGGGCGACAAAATAACAGAGTATTTCGGTGATGGTTCGCAGTTTGGTGTATCGATCACTTACAGCCAAGAGCAGGCTGGGGGGCTTGAAACCGCCGGGGGGATCATTCAAGCATTGCCGTTATTGGGCGAACAATTTATTGTCATCAATGGTGATGTGTTTACTGATTACGATGTGACTTCGTTAATGCAGTTGCACCTGCAAGCCGGTGAGGCGCATATTGTCCTTGTTGAAAATCCCGCGCATAATCCTGATGGTGATTTTGCGCTGAGTCATCTAAGCCCAGATAGTCAAAAGTATACTTTTTCCGGTATAAGTCGCTATCATGCTGATTTCTTTAAAGGTCTCAGCACTGGTATTCGTCCACTTGGGCCTATTTTGCGAGAAAAGCTCAGTGAGTATCAGGTTTCGACTGAACTTTATTTAGGTCAGTGGGATGACATTGGCACACCAGCCAGACTCGACGAAATCAATCAGCGTTTCGCTTTGTAAAAACAACAGAGGTTTGCCAAATTATGTGGGGAAAAGTACTCGGTTTTTGTTTTGGCTTTATGTTTGGCAAATTTATAGGAGCCTTACTAGGCCTATACCTAGGCCATATGTTCGATCGCAGCTTAAAACAAGATTTTGATAAAGCAGGTGGTTTTTCTGGTTTGTTTAAAGGCGATGATATTAACGAGCGCCAAGCACTTTTCTTTTCTAGCTGCTTTGCAGTGATGGGGCATATCGCCAAATCGAATGGTCGCGTTAGTGAAACGCATATTCGTGCTGCAAGTTTGTTTATGGACGAAATGGGTTTATCGGGTGATGAGCGAAGAGAAGCACAAGATGCCTTTCGTAGTGGTAAAGAAAGCGACTTTTCATTAAAAGAAACCGTTCATGACTTTAAAGAGCGCTTTGCTCGACGCCATGATTTATTGCAACTGTTCCTCGAAATACAAATTCAAATGGCCTTTTCTGATGGTCACCTTGCAGAGCAAGAAAAGCAGCTTTTGCAAGAGGTGAGTAAGCAGTTAGGTATTTCACGTACTCAGTTTGCAATTTTATTAAAACGCTACCAAGCCGAATTTGCATTTCGTCAGCAACAACAGCGTTTTTATGAACAACAACGTCAACAAAGTCAGCAAAATCGCAGCAGTCATAGTGAACAAAGAGGGCACAGTGTGCCACCGAATAATAGTATGAATCGCGCCCAAGCGTTGGCTCTTTTAGGTTTAAACAATGATGCTTCTGCGAGAGATATTAAAGTTGCTTATCGAAAGCTCATGGCTCAGCATCATCCCGATAAGCTGGTATCGCAAGGTTTACCAAAACATATGATGGAAGTTGCGGTAAAGAAAAGCCAAGATATTCAAGCGGCTTATGAGTATTTAAAAAAGGCGGCGTAAAAATCCGTCGACTTCTTTGAGCAGCCGCTGGTGCTGCTCAGGCTCTGAAGGCACACCAAATAACTCTCTTTGTCGGTAGTCATATTTTGCGTGTTTTCTTACCCAACGTTTTCTGTCTTTAACACTTTGCAGCGTGTCAGGGTTACCCTCACTATAAAAAATATCCAGTAACGGTGGGCTGATAGTCGAAAGCGTGGCATTGAGATGCTGGTTACGAATACTGTTAGGTAAATAACTACCTAGGCTAATAAAAGCGTTTAGTTCGTTGTTTGGAAAGCTCGCATAATGTTCAATCAATAGCCCCGCACTGGCACCTTGTGCTACTACAATAATGTTGCCGCCTTCATCCATGGCACTGTTATACAAGGCATTGAATCTGGCAATTAGCTTTAATTTATAATCATCAAGTACGGCTTCACTAATATTAGGTTCACCTGTAACAAAATGCGGCGCTTGTTGTGTTTCGGCTGGTGGAGCAGGAGTTGATTGCTCATCGCCTTGTTGACTACTTTGTATTGTTGACTCAGCTTCAGAGCTTTCTGGTGACTCGGGCGTTGTCACATCGACAGGGTGCCAATCAATGTCAGGCATGGTCATGGCAAGGGTTGCATAGCCAATTTCGTTTAACTGCTTGCGCAAAAAGTTAATACCAGCATTATTAGTGGGTAAGTGCTGCCAATCAGGAATGATTAGCACAATTCCGCGTTGATTGGCTGCCATCGATTGACGGTATAAGCTAATGAACTCATCTTCACCGGCAAGCAGAGTGCGTACTTCATCGCTTGGTAAAAAGCGCTGAATATCGTTAGTGACTAAACTTGACCAAGGGGTGGGTTTAATAAAATCGGCAG
Source organism: Pseudoalteromonas sp. S1650 (assembly GCF_005887195.1). Taxonomy (NCBI): domain Bacteria; kingdom Pseudomonadati; phylum Pseudomonadota; class Gammaproteobacteria; order Alteromonadales; family Pseudoalteromonadaceae; genus Pseudoalteromonas; species Pseudoalteromonas sp. S1650. Next base: position 44,898 of record NZ_PNDF01000010.1, read on the forward strand.
CATTCACATTACCCATCAACGCAAAACAGGCTGCGTAAGCTAAGCGATGTGCGGGTTTTAAATTCATGCCGATATTACCAGAGTCTTTAATTAAATCAGTGATTAAATTAACTATCGGCAGTCTTTATTAAATATTTAGCGAATTGTCTTAAAACTCAGGAGCAGCTTCAAAAATCAATGTTTCACCGCTGGCTGGGTGGGCTAAGGTTAGCATTTCAGCATGTAGTTGTAAGCGAGGAGCCATGGCGAATGCCTCGGGGTGAGCATACAACTTATCGCCTAAAATAGGGTGACCTAATGACAGCATGTGCACACGTAGTTGGTGAGAACGCCCAGTAATAGGGGTCAGCTCAACACGAGTCGCATTCTGTTCATACTCTAGCACTTTAAAGTGGGTTAATGACGGTTTGCCATTGTCGTGATCAACCATTTGCTTTGGGCGGTTCGGCCAATCACAAATAAGTGGTAAATCTACAGAACCAGTTTCTTGCTCAAGCTTACCAAATACACGAGCAATGTAGCGTTTCGCGGTTTTTCTATCTTGAAACTGAATGCTTAAATTACGATGCGCTTCTTTATGCATAGCTAAACAAATAATGCCAGAGGTCGCCATATCAAGGCGGTGAACAATTTTTGCTGTTGGGAAAACGCGATTAATGCGAGCAATAAGGCAGTCGGCGTGTTTTGGGTCTTTTCCCGGCACAGTAAGTAAACCACTTGGTTTATTCACAATAAGTAAGTCATCGTCTTGATAAACAATACTTAAATAAGGTGTCATTGGGGGATTATAATTGAGTAACACAGCCAGCCTCGATGATATGCAAGGGCGCTATTTTAAAGGAGTATGAGCGCTTACACAATGCCAGAGCTGGTTTTAGAAAAGTAGTTAAGATACAGTAAATTCAGCTATGGAGTTTTAAGAGAAGGACAAACAAATGTTTCGCTTTGGTTTAATTCGCAGTAAGCCTTGTTCACGATGTGGCTTAGAAGTAAATTATCTTGAGCCAGAGTGCCCGCACTGTAAAGGCTTATCAGATTTACAGGTCGTGTTTTTAAAGAAGTCCCACAGAGATGATTTACGTAATAAAAATAGCGATTTAATAGCCGTTTTTTGGAAGCTAACCCTTGTTGCATTTTTTATAACACTACTTCTCTTCATTTTTTAGAAATAGCTTGCTCTTTGGGCTTGCAGATATCTATTCCCCTTATTTTTAGCTACAATACGCGCCGTTTAATTATCTGGTAAATACAGTGGCTACTATCTCAAATAATTCCGTGTTAATGCTTCGTGCTCAGCAAATGACTGAGTCTCGTCGTGAATTTAAAGCGCGAGGAGCAAAGTTAACGCGTTGTGAGCGATGTTTATTAGCCGAACACTATTGTATTTGTGATGGTGTTGAACAGGCAAAGTGTGATGCCGCGGTTTGTTTACTTATGTACCATAATGAGAGTTTTAAGCCGTCAAATACTGGCCGTTTAATTGCTGAAATCGTGCCAGATAACCATGCCTTTAAATGGGATAGAACAAATCCAGATGAAGCCTTATTAAGCTTATTGGCAGATCCCCAGTATCAGCCAATGGTTATTTTTCCTGCTAGCGATGTAGACGACGAAGAGCGGGTGATCACCGAAGTAACCCCTGTTGAAGGTAAACGTCCATTGTTTATCTTTTTAGATGGTACTTGGCGCGAAGCTAAGAAAATGATCCGTAAAAGCCCTTATCTAGATAATTTTTCTGTGCTTTCAATTACACCTGAAAAGCTTTCGGATTATCGATTGCGTGTTGCCCCGCATGAGCATCAACTAGGTACTGCTGAGGTGGCTATTATGGTTCTTGCTCTTGCTGGTGAAGAAGATGCAACTCAAAAGCTTGAGCAACATTTTATTAAGTTTAGAGATGCTTACCTGCTTGGTAAGCGAAATAAGGGGCGACCGGAGTAATAGTACCAATCCGCAATAATACTTAATCATTTTGAGGGATTAAACCTGTCGCTACCTGCGTTAAAAATTACTGATTTAGAACAACTAAATAACGAAATTTTTGCCTTGTTATCGACGAGGTTTTATTGCCTCAAAATAGACTACTTAATTAAGCGAATTGGTATAACTCTTTACTAAATTTTAGGCAAAAGAAAAGCGCGTACTATCTCTAGTCGCGCTTGCGGAATCTTCTTAATTTTTTGCATCCTGCAATTGAATCTAATCAACTCCCTAAACTTTGCCAATCCATGCGATTACACTTTACTTATTGGTTCTGTGTAATATAAGGCAATCCCGCCTTGTTTCCTTGTTAGTCCTTTACATCCTTGCTGGTAATCACTTTACCATTCCCTTACGTGCCATCCCGACACTATCCCTTTCTTTGCAAATCCGTTGCGATGCCCTAACGGCCTGTCCTTTATTCCACTTTTTGAACTTCCTGTATAACAACATCCTGTTGTTATGCCATTCCACATCATCCTGATGCTGTCCGTAGGTTGTCACTCCATTGCGTTACTCTTCCTGAGCCTGTCCTTGATTCCTTATTCTCCTAATGAACCTTATTCCGCGGTATTATGAGTAATGCTTCCTTATCCATCTACTCATTAAGCTTCTTGCTTAGTTGATGTAAGTAATTATAGAGAAATAGGCAAAGCTGAGTAGGTCAAAATCTTACTTAATCTGCTGGTTATTTTATTGTCATTTAATATATTTCATTAAATTTCAGTTGGTTAGGTTTTTTTATGCAGTGTTTGCTGGTGCTTTTTACTCAATAACTGCCATGCGGGTGAGATATGTCTTACATGCAAATTCCTAAATGGCAGCTATGTTGATTGAAATATAAGTTTAAACGGGTGCACTTTGCCCTAACTCTAGGTAAAATATTTTGATAATTGTTACTATTTAGGTGCTATAAAATGAAGAAAACAGCCTTAGTATTACTTAGCGCATTATTAAGCGCGCCTACATTTGCTGCAGATGTAGTAAATATTTACTCGTTTCGTCAACCATTCTTAATTCAGCCTATTTTGGATGATTTCACTAAGCAAACAGGCATTAAAACTAATGTGGTATTTGCAAAAAAAGGGCTGATTGAGCGTGTTAAGCGCGAAGGTAAACACAGTAAGGCTGATTTAGTATTAACTTCAAATTTTAGTGCGCTGATTCAATTAGAAGATTTAGGCTTAACGCAATCAATTAATAGTGATGTAGTTAATGCGAATGTGCCAAGCACTTTTCGCGATGCCGACGGTCAATGGATAGCACTTACTAAACGTGTACGTAATGTTTACTCTGCAAAAGAGCGCGTTGGTGCGCTTGGTGAGTTAACATACGAAGATTTAGCGGACCCAAAATACAAAGGTAAGATCTGCACTCGCTCTGGTAAACATCCATACAATTTAGGTTTAGTTGCTTCTATGGTTGCTCACCATGGCGAAGCAAAAACTAAGCAATGGCTTGAGGGCGTAAAAGCCAATTTAGCACGTAAACCGCAAGGTAATGACAGAGCGCAAGTCAAAGCCGTAAAAGAAGGTTTATGCGATCTGGCGTTAGGCAACAGCTATTATTTTGGCAAAATGATGCAAGATGAGCAGCAAAAATCATGGGCTGAAGCGGTTTATATTAACTTCCCTAACCAAACGAACCGTGGTTCTCATATCAATGTATCGGGCGTTGTTATGACCCGTTATGCTAAAAACCCTGAAAATGCCTTGAAACTGGTTGAGTATATGACCGACAATAAGGCGCAAAATATGTATGCTTCCGTTAATATGGAATACCCTGTAAAGCAAGGGGTTGCATTATCAGAGATGGTTGCATCATGGGGTGAGTTTAAAGAAGATAGTCTACCTCTTGATGAGATCAGCAAATATCGCCCTGTGGCACTGAAGCTGATTGATGAAGTAAAGTTTGATTTATAACGAGGATATTTCTCGTAACACATTTTTATAAAAGCTGTTTTTTAACAGCTTTTATTTTATCTGGTATTAATCCACTTATGCATGTGAAGTTTTCGCTGTCGCGTTGGCAGCTTATAGCCTGGCTGATTGGCCTGTTGCTTGTTACGCCATTAGGCTTTTTATTATTTGAATCTCTACAAGGAGATTCAGATGTATTTCAGCACCTTTTCGATACCGTGCTGTGGGATTATACCCGTAATACTCTCATACTCATTGCAGGGGTAGGGCTGTTAAGCTGTGTAATTGCATTGCCGTTAGCTTGGTTAACTGCATATTGTGACTTTCCTGGGCGTAAGCAATTTGAATGGGCGTTAATGCTGCCTTTAGCAATGCCAACTTATCTTATCGCCTACGTGTATACCGACTTACTTGATTATGCAGGGCCTGTACAGATCGCACTCAGAGACTGGTTTGGTTGGCAATCACCAGACGATTACTGGTTTTTTGATATTCGTACATTGACTGGGGCTATTTTTATGATTGCCTTGGTACTCTATCCTTACTTATACCTAATTTTTAAAACGGCACTCAGAGAGCAGTCTTTTAAACTAGTGCAAGCTAGTCAACTAATGGGGCTATCACCATTACAAAGTTTTTTACGCGTTAGTTTGCCTCTTGGTCGTGGGGCGATTGTGGCAGGGGTTACATTAATCAGTATGGAGGCCATGGCTGATTTTGCTACCGTCAATTACTTTGCTGTAAGTACGCTCACTACCGCTGTTTATGATACATGGCTTGGCTATTACTCATTAACCGCAGCGGCGAAAATCTCAGGCATTATGTTACTGATTTTGTTTTTAACCATCATGGTTGAGCGCTTTAGTCGTCGCAATCAAGCTGTGTATGAACGTCAGTCAAGCGTAAACAGCGCAACTTTGTATCGCTTAAAAGGCGGTGCGGCATGGGCTGCAAGCTTGGCTTGCACCGTTGTGCTGGTATTGGCTTTTATTCTGCCGGTTGGGGTATTAGTTAAATATGCCATTGTCTATGCAGATGAAGCATGGAATGGGGCATTCTTTAATTACGCTTGGCAAAGCTTTAAAGTGGCTGTAGTGGTGAGCATTGCAACTATCCTATTGAGCTTATTGGTATTGTTTTATCAACGCATTGCGAAGCAAGCTTACCCCTTGATCCCTGGGCGTTTAGCAAGTACTGGCTATGCCTTACCTGGTACTGTATTAGCGATTGCTGTATTGCTCCCATTAACTCAGCTAGATGATGCATTAAATAATTGGCTTGAGCCTTTTGGTTTATCACCAGGGTTACTTTTAAGCGGTACTTTATTTGCGATGATTTTTGCTTATGTTGTACGTTTTTATGCGATTGCGCATGGCGCGCTTGAAAGCAGTTTTTTACGTATTAGCCCATCGTTAGATATGGCTAGCCAATCAATGGGCAAAGGGCCCTTACAAACCTTGTGGCGAGTACATTTACCGCTATTAAAACGCGGTATTTTAACAGCTGGTTTATTAGTGTTTATTGAGTGCATGAAAGAGTTACCTGCGGCTTTATTACTCAGACCTTTTAATTTTGAAACCCTAGCAACTCATGTTTTTCAATATGTTAGTGATGAGCAATTGGAGCTTGCGTCAATTTCAGCCTTGTTTATCGTGTTAGTTGGGTTAATCCCTTTGTATTTCGTTAATCGTTCGATGGAGCAAAATCACTCATGAGTCATTTGATAATTAAAGACTTAGCTTATCAGTACAATGCGACTCAGGTGTTGAGTGAACTAAACCTCAATGTTGAACAAGATGAAATCGTCTGTTTGCTTGGCGCAAGTGGCTGCGGCAAAACCACCACCTTAAAGGCAATTGCCGGGATTTTACAGCCTGATCAAGGCTATATGAGTATTGATTCAAAAGTGGTCAACGATAGTGGGCTGTTTGTTGCACCGGAAAAACGTAATATTGGCATGATGTTCCAAGACTATGCGCTGTTTCCTCATTTAACGGTAAGCGACAACATTGCGTTTGGTCTTAGCAATATGAGCAAAGCGCAAAAGCGAGAGCGTGTAGATGAAATGCTTAGCCTTGTTAAACTCGATGGTTGTGCACAGCGATACCCTCATCAGCTTTCTGGTGGACAGCAGCAACGTGTGGCAATAGCCCGTGCACTTGCTTACAAACCAAGTTTATTATTACTTGATGAGCCATTTTCGAATATTGATACACAAGTGCGTTTTGAGCTTATTGCAGATATACGCCGAATTATTAAAGCTCAGCAGGTTTCTGCGGTATTTGTTACCCATTCGAAGGAGGAAGCTTTCGCATTTGCTGACACGCTTGCGGTTATGCATGGTGGAAAAATAGCCCAACAAGGCTCTCCTGAGCAGTTATTTAGCCAACCTAACTCAAAGGTGGTTGCAGAGTTTCTTGGTACGGGCATATACTTAACGGCAAAAGTATTAACGCCAACTGAATACGAAACGGCGTTTGGTGTGGTTCACTCATTGACACCGAACAATGCAGATTGTCAGCAAGGTCAAGTGTATATAAGACCGCACCATATTCAGTTGTGTGAAGCTGCGCACAGTGACGCAAACAGTTTAACTATTTTGCACAGGCGCTTTATCGGTACGCGTTATGTATATCGAATTAATATTGCAGGGCAAGAGTGTGAAGTTGCTGCAGAGCAAGACCGCGTGTTAGCTGTTGAGCAACCTGTAAAAATAAAAATAATGACGCACACAGTCAATTTTTTTCATGATTAGTAATAAATAACAATCTTGAATCCTTGGCTTTGTGCAAATAACGAGAAGCTAAGGATTCACTATGGCGCAAGCGCAATCTGGGATTTGTGCTGAAGCAAACTTACATGGTTTGCACCTGTTTTTTAATGTTTACGATGGCCACGATGAGTCATTACGTAAAAAACTAAAACGCGTTAGCGTCATTCAAGATGAGTTTGCTGATCAGTTCTCAGAAGCCATGCTATCGTGCGTGGTTGCCCTTGGTGCTCAGTATTGGCCGCATATCTTGCCCGAGTTTATTCCTAGTCAATTGCAAAGCTTTCCGAATGTAACTCACAGTGATCATGTGATGAGTGCCCAGCCATTTGATTTGTTTGTACAAATTCGCTCAGACCGTGAAGATGTAAACCATCTATTTGCCCTGCAAATCCTAAAATTATTAACACCGGATGTTGAGCTGGTGGAGCAGGTCCGTAATTTTCGGTTTTTAGATGGACGTGATTTTAACGGCTTTATTTATGCAGGCGATACACCTCATGGCCGTCAAAAGCGTAGTACAGCACTTATCGACAAACCGGGTCACTTTGAAGACCAAGGCAGCTATATCCATGTTCAGCGCTTTGTGCATGATTTGAGTGTCTGGCAGCATTTATCGTTATCAGAGCAAGAGCAAATCATGGGGCGCACGCGTCTAGATAACACCTTGATTGTGCCTGCTGTAGAAACCAGTCATGCGGTTCGTAGTGAATTAAAAGATGAGCATGGCCAGCCTCTCTTGCTAAACCAAAGCATGCCATTTGGTGATGTGCATAAGCAGGGAATTTTAATGGTTTCGTGTGCTGCGCAAGGGGATGCGTTTGAGCAGGTATTAAAGAGTCGCTTGGGGCAGGGCGATTGCTATGATCATTGGCTCGATTTTACTCAAGCCGATATGGGATCTGCGTTTTTCGCCCCGTCAGTAAACTTCTTAAAGCAACTTTAAACGGTATCGAATAAAGTGCGCACGCGATCGAGCGTCACATCGATTTCAGAAATCTTCGCAGGGGCGATAAAAATAGTGTCGTCGCCTGCAATAGTGCCTAGTACGCCATCTGCTTTACCGAGTGAATCAAGTAAACGAGCAATTAATTGTGCTGCGCCTGGACTGGTGCGAATAATGATCATCATTTCGTTATGCATAATATCAATAACAAGCTGACGCAGTGGGCTTTTCGCTGTTGGCACACCCATTTCAGCCGGTAAGCAATAGACCATTTCTTGTTTTGCATTACGAGTACGTACCGCACCAAATTTGCTTAACATGCGAGATACTTTACTTTGACTAATATTATCAAAGCCTTGCTCTTTTAATGCTTCGACAATCTCACCTTGTGAACCGAAGTTTTCTTCTTTTAATAGCGCTTTAAACGCTTTGATCAGTGCTTCTTGTTTGTCTTGTGGTTGCATGTTGCCGTTTCTTTATTCATAAAATGTATGGTAATTCTACACAACTCTGCATATTTATGCAGTATTAGTTTACAAAGTCGTCCAAAATGCTGTGTCTTTACAGCCAAGTTTACAACTATGGTCGAAATTATACGCGAAATAAGCAGGATAAATTTGTTTTTAGTCGCTAATTTCATTATCTTTAGGGCCACAAATATTTCCTACCTCAAATTACGGAGAATTCCAATGAAAGTTGCTGTTTTAGGCGCAGCTGGCGGTATCGGCCAAGCATTGTCTTTATTATTAAAAACAAGTTTACCTGCAGGTTCTGAATTATCGTTATACGATGTTGCCCCTGTTGTTCCTGGTGTAGCGGTTGATCTTTCTCACATCCCAACAGACGTTAAAGTTGAAGGCTTTGGTGCTGACAGCTTAGACGCAGCATTAGCTGGTTGTGATATCGTTCTTATCCCAGCGGGTATGCCACGTAAGCCAGGCATGGACCGTGCGGACCTTTTCAACGTAAACGCAGGTATCATCAAAACATTAGCTGAAGGCATCGTTAAAAACTGTCCTAAAGCGTTAGTAGGTATCATCACTAACCCAGTAAACGGCACAGTGCCAATCGTTGCTGAAGTATTCAAAAAAGCGGGTACTTACGATGCAGGCCGTGTATTCGGTATCACAACGCTTGACGTGATCCGTTCAGAAGCATTTGTTGCTGAACTTAAAGGTTTAAGCGCAACTGACGTTAAAGTTCCAGTGATCGGCGGTCACTCAGGTACGACAATCCTTCCTCTTCTATCTCAAGTTGAAGGTGTTACTTTCACTGACGAAGAAGTTGCGGCATTAACTCCACGTATCCAAAACGCAGGTACTGAAGTTGTTAACGCTAAAGCGGGTGGCGGTTCAGCGACTCTTTCTATGGGTGCTGCAGCAGCACGCTTCTGTATGTCTTTAGTTAAAGGCTTACAAGGTGAAGAAGTAGTTGATTACGCATACGTTGCAGTTGAAAACGGTGACGCAGCATACTTCGCACACCCAGTTCGTCTAGGTAAAAACGGCGTTGAAGAAATCCTTTCTTACGGTGAGTTAAGTGCATTCGAAGAGCAAGCTAAAAACGACATGCTAGCTACACTTAACAAAGACATCCAAGAAGGTGTTGATTTCATCAACGGTTAATTCCGACAGATGATAGGCGATTTTTTAAATCGCCGAAAACAAAAAAGCCTGCAAATGCAGGCTTTTTTAATGGCTCGAATAAATAGTGTTTAGTGATCGCGGGCAACGGCGATACGGGCCAAACTCTCTAAGGCTTGTTTGTACGGTGTATCTGGTAAGAACGCAATACAAGCAATTGCTTTGTCAGCTTCTTGCTCAGCTTTTTGCATTGCAAACTCAAGGGCTTTAGTGTCAGCTAATGCCGCTAGAATGCTTTCTAAATGGTCCATACCATTACCAAGCTCAATAGCTTCGCGTACTAGCTTAACTTGCTCTGGTGTGCCTTTTTGCATTGCGTAGATAAGCGGTAGGGTAGGTTTACCTTCAGCTAAATCATCGCCAATGTTTTTACCAAGTTGCTCGGCATCGGCGTTGTAATCAAGTACATCATCCACTAATTGGAATGCAGTGCCAAGATGCATTCCATATAAGTTTAATGCTTCAAGGGTTTGCTCGTCTTGCTCGGTAATAATTGCAGCAAGGCCGGTTGCAGCTTCGAACAATTTTGCCGTTTTGCTGTAAATAACCTGCATATAGCTTTGTTCTGTGGTGTCAGGGTCATTACAGTTCATTAGCTGTAATACTTCACCTTCAGCGATGACATTGGTTGCATCCGCTAAAATTTGCATGATTGGCATTTTACCTAGGCCAACCATAAGCTGAAATGAACGTGTATAGATAAAGTCACCGACCAAAACGCTAGCTGCATTACCAAACTCTGCGTTGGCTGTAGGCGTACCACGGCGCAAATGTGACTCGTCGACAACGTCGTCATGCAATAAAGTGGCGGTATGAATAAATTCGATGATAGTGGCAAGCGTAATATGGTCTTTGCCCTCATAACCAAGTGCTTTTGCCGCTAAAATGGCCAACATAGGACGAACGCGTTTACCGCCACTGTTTACTATGTATAAACCGAGTTGGTTAACCAATGCGACATCTGAGCGCATTTGGGCATGTATAAGTTGATTGACGTCATCCATTTCATTTTCGATTAACGTCTGGATAGCTTTTATATCCATTGATCTCCGAGCCAATATTTATGGGTATACGGGGCTGATTGTACAACAAAAAAAGCGCTTGCTCGATATTTTGTGATGATTCAGTAAAAAAACACTGTAAAGTTTTTTATTTGAGATCAATTTTGCCAAGATAAATTTATAACCTTGATTAATAAGTGAACAGCTTTTTGAATTTTAAAGGTGCCTATTATTAGCGTAATTTAATTGTCATGAGATCGTAAAAACCGCTTGGCATGTGGTGTTTTTAGGATAGAATAGGGGAAAATATTGAATTGCTCTCAATGCAGCTATTTTTTATTCATTTTATCGAAAAAGAGGCTTGCTAGTTTTTGCACATTAGCGTAAACTTCGCGCCCTATTGAAGAATATTTTAGTTGCGTCGATTTGAGGGCGCACAGACGGAGTTAATTATGTACGCGGTTTTCCAAAGTGGTGGTAAACAGCACCGTGTGACTGAAGGTCAAACAATTCGTCTTGAGAAATTAGACGTTGAAACTGGTGCAGCAGTTGAATTTGATTCAGTACTTTTAGTTGCTGATGGTGAGAAAATCGAGATCGGTGTACCGTTCGTAAACGGTGGTAAAGTAACAGCTGAGGTTGTTTCACACGGTCGCGGTGAGAAAGTTAAGATTGTTAAATTTAGACGTCGTAAGCATTCTCGTAAGCAAATGGGCCATCGTCAATGGTTCACTGAAGTTAAAATCACTGGCATTAGCGCTTAATTAGAGGTACTGAGAAATGGCACATAAAAAAGCAGCTGGTAGTACTCGTAACGGTCGCGATTCAGAAAGCAAACGCCTAGGTGTTAAGCGTTTTGGTGGCGAATCAGTTCTAGCGGGTAGCATCATTGTTCGTCAACGTGGTACTCGTTTCCACGCTGGCGCAAACGTAGGTATCGGTAAAGACCACACTATCTTCGCAAAAGCAGATGGTAAAGTTCAATTCGAACAGAAAGGTCCTTTAAACCGTAAATACGTAAATATCGTAGCTGAGTAATCATCTCGATATTTGAAAAACCCCGCCTTTGCGGGGTTTTTTGTTTTAAGGCACATAATAGTGCGTATAAATATATACCTAAGCGCCTTGGCATTGGGTGCTGAATAGGGCACTTAGGTATATAATAGAGTTATTAACAAGCCAATCTTAAAGTGAGTAATCATGAAGTTTGTAGATGAAGTAGAAATTCGTTGTGACGCGGGTGATGGCGGCAGCGGTGTCGTATCTTTCCGACGTGAAAAATATGTACCAGATGGCGGTCCTGATGGCGGCGACGGCGGCGATGGCGGCAGCGTTTATCTACAAGCCGATGAAAACTTAAATACGTTAATTGATTACCAATTTGAGCGTTTTCATAAAGCAGAGCGCGGCACAAATGGTCAAAGCCGTAACATGACTGGTAAAAAAGGCGCTGATTTAACGCTTAAAGTGCCTGTTGGTACACGTATCATTGATGTTGATACTGAAGAGTCATTAGGTGATTTGACCAAGCATGGTCAAAAGGTTGTTGTTGCAAAAGGTGGTTTCCATGGCTTGGGGAATGCACGTTTTAAATCAAGTACAAACCGCGCTCCACGTCAAAAAACACTAGGTACACCTGGTGAAGTTCGCAGCTTACGTCTAGAGCTAATGCTACTTGCAGATGTTGGCTTACTTGGTTTACCAAATGCTGGTAAATCAACGTTTATCCGCAGTGTTTCTGCAGCTAAACCAAAAGTGGCAGATTACCCGTTTACGACGCTTATTCCTAATCTTGGTGTAGTACGCCCAGATGCGAATAAGTCATTTGTAATTGCTGATATCCCAGGTCTAATCGAAGGCGCTTCAGATGGCGCAGGCCTTGGTATTCGCTTCTTAAAACACTTAGAGCGTTGTCGTGTATTACTGCATATCATTGATGTTATGCCTGTTGATGGTACAAACCCGGTTGATAATGCCTTTGCGATTATTAATGAGCTACACCAATACAGCCCTAAACTTGCTGAAAAGCCGCGCTGGTTAGTATTTAACAAAATTGACCTATTACCAGAAGATGAAGCTGAAGCCCTGTGTAATGAAATTGCCGAAGAGCTAGGTGAAGAGGTTAATGTTTACCGTATTTCTGCTGCGAATAAACAAAATACTCAAGCATTGTGTCATGACATTATGGCGCTACTTGATAGTATGCCGAAAGAGAAATTCGCTGAAGAAGAGAAAGAAGAAGTTGAATTTAAGTGGGATACTTATCATCAGAAAGCGACCTCTCAAGATGATGATGATTGGGATGACGACTGGGATGATGATGACTACGATGTGGAAGTTATCTACCAACGATAAAATTTAAAACTGAAAAGGAGCCATGCGCTCCTTTTTTATTAATAAGAAAAAAGTATTAAGGTTTAGTGTGAAAATTTCAATGATTGCTGCGATGGCAAATAACCGAGTAATTGGCCAAGACAACCAAATGCCATGGCATTTACCCGCCGATCTGCAACACTTTAAAAAAGTAACCATGGCAAAGCCTGTGATCATGGGCCGTAAAACATTTGAATCAATAGGTCGGCCTTTACCGGGTCGTCAAAATATTATTATCACGCGTAATGCTGATTACACAGCTGAAGGTATTGAGGTGGTTACTTCACCAGAGGCTGCGCTGGAATTGGTTGCTGATGTTGAAGAAGTAATGATTATTGGTGGCGGAAATATATACGAACAATTCCTGTCTCAAGCAGATCGTCTATACTTAACTTTTATCGACCTTGAAGTGGAAGGTGATACGCAGTTCCCAGATTACGAAAGTGTTGCTAATTGGACAGTTGCCGAGCAAGAAAAGCATCAGCCTGATAACAAAAACCCTCACTCGTATACTTTTGTAACCCTGTACAAAAATTCGTAACATTATTGCGGTAAAATTAATTAGTTGGTACAATATTACACAATCTTGGTAAGAAAAAAGTATTACATAAGGGCAAAATATGATGAAGTTACCAAATATGTTACTTGCAGCGGCTGTTGTATCAGCGTCAGTTGCGTATACAGCACCAGCAAAAGCTGATGATCAATTAGCGGTTTCTATCTGTGAATATATCGCAGCTGATGATAAAAACCGTTTGCGTAGTAAGCTTAAAAGCTCACGTGTGAAAATTCGTAACATTTTTGATGCTGTGAAATGCAATGGCAATAACATGCTTCGTCATGCAATCGAAAGCGGCGCGGCAGATACTGGTGAGTATATTGTTAAGAACTTATCAAAAAGCTCTTTAGAAGATGGTGCTGATATTGCTTGGGCTGAGTCGAACGGTCACGGTGGTTCACCACTAATCGCTGTTATTAAAGACCGCGCAGGCCTTTAATTTAAGCGCCAAAAGAATTTAAGAAACCGCACTCGTTGCGGTTTTTTTGTGCCTGTAAGGTAAGTAACTTGTTGAGAATCTCTCGTTTATTAAAAACTGGAAGCTTCTAAAGTTGAAGCCTTCCAGTTTGAGGCATTTACTGCTTGTTATTTATGGTAGCTTAAACAGGTTTCTACTTCGTTCTTCGAACCTAATATCACCGCCACACGTTGGTGAATAGCGTCAGGTTGAATGTCCATGATGCGCTCAGTGCCTGTAGAAGCTATGCCGCCAGCTTGTTCGATTAACATTGCCATTGGGTTTGCTTCGTATAATAAACGTAATTTGTTTGGTTTGTTTGGATCTTTCGTGTCGGTTGGGTAAGTAAAAATACCACCACGGCATAATACACGGTGCACATCACCCACCATTGCAGCAATCCAGCGCATGTTAAAGTTACGACCACGTGGGCCTGTGTCACCAGCAATTAAGTCATTGATGTAATTTTGCATCGCAGGTTGCCAATGGCGTTGGTTTGAAGCATTGATAGCAAATTCGCTGGTCTCTTCAGGTACGCTTGCAAAATCTTGTGTTAATAAGAAGGTACCGTGCGTTTTATCTAAGGTGAAAAAGCGTGTGCCTTTGCCAGTTGTTAACGCCAGCACGGTTGATGGGCCATATAATACATAACCCGCTGCAACTTGGTTTTTACCCGGTTGCATAAAAATACTAGGATCAGCCGGATCAGCCCCTTCAGGCGCCGCCATAATTGAGAAAATCGTACCAACGAGTGAGTTGATATCAGTATTTGATGAGCCATCAAGTGGGTCGAATGCAACAATGTAGTTGGCATCTGGATTACCCGCAACGGTGAAGTCTTCTTCTTCAGAGGCAATGGCTTTTACGTAGCCCGATTCTAATAAAATATCTTTTAAAAGTTGGTTAGTTAGAACATCGAGTTTTTTCTGTGTTTCACCCTGAATGTTTTCGTCTAGGGTTGAGCCTAATACGCCAGATAGGGCGCCTTGACCAACACGAAATGAAATTTCTTTACATGCCGCAAGTACCGTTCTGATCAATGAGATCAGTTCACGAGGGCAACCATCTTCTAACAATACCGGTGGGAGTCTACGCATTCTATTTTCCTGATAACGTTGTAGCCAGACATTTTTAGTGTGAGAGAGAATGTCTTAGCAAGCGCTGAATTTCGTCTTAAATAGCTGATTTTTCTTGGCGGTACTTTATACTGCTTAATACCTATACAGTATTTAAAACGCGAATAACAAAGATAAGATCATGCAAAAAATACCATTACTACGATATCTGCTCTTAGCTGTGCTACTTACTATGATAACTCAAGCACACGCAGCAATTAAGTCTATAAATGATTTTACTGAAAAAATGACTCATTTTTCAGGCTATTTTTCATTTTACTACGACACAGAAAACGGCAAATTGTATCTTGAGGTGGATAAACTCGAGCAACAATTTTTATTACAACAAAGCCTACCTTACGGTGTTGGTTCAAATGATATTGGCTTAGATCGTGGTCAGTTAGGCGATACTCACTTAGTTCAATTTGAGCGTTTTGGCGATAAGGTGATGCTAAGAGCCATCAATACTTATTACCGCGCTAATACTAATAACCTTGCGGAACAACAAAGTATTAAAGAGGCGTTCGCATCAAGTATTTTAGCGGGCTTTAGTGTTGTAGCTCAGTCAGACACTGCTGTATTAGTTGATTATACACCTTACCTATTAAGCGATGTTCATGGTGTGAGCCCCCGTTTATCGGCAACCGGGCAGGGAAGTTTTAATTTAGATAGCAACCGCAGTGCAGTTTATTTAGCACGCTCAAAAGCATTTGAAAAAAATACTGAATTAGAAGCCGTGCTTACTTTTCAAGGAAATAACCCGGGTAAGTATGTACGCCAAGTGAGTGCCGACCCTTATGCACTGACAGTGCATATGCATCACTCATTAATTGAGTTACCGGACGATAACTACACCCCGCGCAAGTTTCACCCTCAAGCAGGTTTTTGGAGCATTGAGCACAAAGATTATGCGGCAGCGCTGGGTGAGTCTATGTATGTGCGTTACATCCCGCGTCATCGTTTAGCAAAAAAAGATCCGAGCCTGCCAATCAGCGAGCCCGTTGAACCGATTGTTTATTACTTAGATCCGGGCGTACCAGAGCCAGTTAAAACAGCGTTACTTGATGGTGCTAAATGGTGGAATGATGCCTTTAATGCAGCAGGTTATAAGAACGCATTTATCGTTAAAGTGCTCCCTGATGATGCCGACCCTATGGATATTCGCTACAACGTAATTCAATGGGTGCACCGTGCAACCCGTGGTTGGTCGTATGGCAGTTCAGTGATTGACCCTCGAACTGGCGAAATTATCAAAGGTCATGTGACACTGGGTTCACTGCGTGTTCGTCAAGATATCCTAATTGCAGAAGCATTAGCAGCTCCCTATTTTGAAGGCAATGAAGTAGCTAAGCGTTTACAAGCTATGGCACTTGAGCGCATCCGTCAATTAAGCGCTCATGAAGTTGGACATACTTTAGGTATTTCGCATAACTTTGCAGCGTCAGTGGCAGACAGAGCCTCTGTAATGGATTATCCACACCCACTACTGAGCTTTGATGAGCAAGGTAAATTAGATGTAAGCCGAGGCTATGCTGCTGGCATGGGCGTGTGGGATACCCAAGTTATTAAATACGGTTATAGCGATTTCACTAATCAAGATGAAGCACAGCAATTGGCTGCTATTTTAGCCGAGAACAAAAGCAAAGGGCTGGAGTTTATCTCAGACAGTGATGCCCGCGCTCAAGGGGGCGCTCACCCAACTGGGCATTTATGGGATAACGGCAGTTCACCGAGTGATGAGCTTATGCGGGTACTAGATGTTCGTAAACAAGCGCTGACGAGCTTTGGTATCGAAAACATCAAAACGGGCACTGCTTTATCACAACTAGAAGAAATGCTGGTGCCACTTTATTTGTTCCACCGCTATCAAGTTGAAGCGGCGGTTAAATTAATTGCCGGTGTAAATTACGAGTACGAAGTTCGTGATGGTTCACAACCAAAAGGGGCACAGGTTGTGGCAAAGCAAACACAGCAAGCGGCAGTGGATGCCGTACTTGCGACATTAAAAGCTGAGAACCTTGTTTTGCCTGAGTCAGTATTAGCCCTTATTCCACCAAAAGCGTATGGTGAATCAAAATCACGGGAGAGCATTGTTGGTCGCACAGGACTAACGCTCGATGCGATGGCACTGCCTGAGGTTGCTGCAGCACATAGCTTGAGCTTACTTTTTAATAGCCAACGCATTAACCGTTTAGCGCAGCAGCAAGCACGAAGCGATGCATTTTATGGTTTAGATGCGTTATTAGCACAAACTTATCAGCAAGTTTTCGAACAAAAAACTGCCTCAGGGATGGCAGGTAAAATTAGCCAACGTGTGCAGCTTTTAACGGCGAAACAATTTGCCGACTTAGTTGCTAGCAATGAGGTGGCACCCGAAGTACAAGCTCAGCTTCGTTACTACTTAGCTAAACTTGCAAAGAGTTACCAGCAAGAATCAATGCTAGGCAGTGTATCCGTTGGCAACAGTGCATTTAAGCAATATTTAAGCGAGCAAATCAGTCACTTTTTAGAAAACGGTGAATGGCCTGCAAACTTTAAAGTGTTGCCAATGCCACCGGGCTCACCAATTTAACTCACCTTTCTTTTAAGACGCCTAGCATAGCTAGGCGTTTTACTTGCATAAAATTGGATATTTGCTAATCTAGCGGCCTTCCTTTTTTGTCTTTTTGAGGTGTATATGGCGTTCTTTTCTCGCTCGTTGTTAGCAGCGGCCATTACATTCTCTAGCTTTTCCAGCTACGCAACCCTAGAAAAAAAACAATGCGATGTAGAGCTAAGTCATGGCTTGATCATCACCGATGATGTCATTCGTATTGTTGATAAAGGTCAAACTCGCGTACAGATTAACAACGATAACCAATTGTTTATACGAGGTTATTGGGTTGATTTAAGCCCTGAAGAAAGCAAAGTTGTGGAGCAGTTCAGTCGGGGTATTAGGCAAACCGTCCCTGAACTTGTTGACTTAGCGACCGATGGTGTAAACCTTGGCTTAAGTGCTATCGAGCAAGTTGTTGAGGGCATGTCAGACAAAGAGCCTGAAGTGCTAAAAACTCAACTGCAATATGTTGAGCGTGCACTAATGGATAAATTTAAGCGTGGCGATGACTTTTTCTTTATTGCTCCGCAGTCGCTGTCGAAAATCGATGACTTTTTTACCAAAGAAATCAGCCAAAAAATTCACTCTGCAGTTCACGGTTCACTTGGCGCTATTTTAGTTTCGCTAGGTGATGCCTTTAAATCGCGCGAAGGTAACATCGAAGACCGTATCAATGATATGGGGCAGCGTATGGATATCATCTCAAAAGAAATTGATAAATCACTACAAAAGAAAGCAGAGCAATTAGAGATGAAAGCCTCAGAATACTGTGAGTGTTTGAACTCATTAGATGTCACTGAGTCACGATTACAACAAATGGTGCCGGGGATGGCCGATTTTGATTTGGTACAAATAAAGTCTTAATACGAACTTAAAACGAAAAAGCCCAGCAGTTGCTGGGCTTTTTCGTTTTTACTTGTTTGAATTAGCTAAACTTAGCGGTTTCAGTTTCTAAATCGCTAGTAAGGCCTTTGATCAAATCGGTTGCTGTATGAGCCTGATTAGATACATTAGCCGTTTGTGAAGCCGTGTCTGAGATAGTTACGATGCGCTTGGCGGTGTCTTCACCAGCATCAAGCTGCTCTTTTGCAGCAATAGCTATTTGATGGCTCATTTGCGCGATTGCGCTGAGTGAGCTGGCAACGCGTTTTAGTTCTTCATTGGCTTTAGTCGATTTTTCTACGGTTTGTTCACTGGTACTCATACTGAGCGAAACAGATGACTTGGCATCTTGGGTTGCAGCTTGTAGTTTGCCAATCATATTGCGGATTTCTTCAGTGCTGGTCTGTGTGCGTTGGGCAAGCCCACGAACTTCATCAGCAACCACAGCAAAACCTCGTCCTTGCTCACCTGCACGGGCAGCTTCTATTGCCGCATTAAGCGCAAGTAAGTTAGTTTGTTCGGCAATACCTTGAATAACACTCAGCACATTTGCGATGTTATTTACTTCATCATCAAG
This sequence comes from Pseudoalteromonas sp. S1650, assembly GCF_005887195.1. Taxonomy (NCBI): domain Bacteria; kingdom Pseudomonadati; phylum Pseudomonadota; class Gammaproteobacteria; order Alteromonadales; family Pseudoalteromonadaceae; genus Pseudoalteromonas; species Pseudoalteromonas sp. S1650. The sequence continues at coordinate 63,716 of NZ_PNDF01000010.1, forward strand.
CACTTGAATATTATTACCAGCGCTGTCAATTTGCTGCTCTAAAAGCGCGATGGTATCAGCAGCCTCGCTGGTTAAGTGGCTGGCACTTTGACCTTGTTGCTCAGCTTCTTGCACTGAGTAAGCGGCTTGCTCAGCATGTTCTACAACAGTTTGTGCTGAGGCTGTTAACTCGGTAATAGCTGAAGCTACCATTTGAGTTTCTTCGTTTAGGCTACGAGTGAGTTTGTCGAGCTCAACAGAGCGATATTCGTTATCGACACTTTGATTTTTTAAGCTATCTGTAACCCCTTTAATGCCACCAACAACGCCGCGTAACCCTTGCTGCATATAATGCATGGCTGCAATAATGCTTTCAGGTGGGGTATCTTGGCGAATATGTGAGTTTAAGTTGCCACGAGAGACATTCTTAACAATACCAATTACTTCATCAATTTCGCCGCCTAAGGCATTGGTGAGTGATGAGCCAAAGCGAGCAATGGCAAAGGTCAGCGCAATGGCAATAAGCATAGATAAGCCCAGCAGCCACTTTGCAGTATTCCAATAACGTTCATCAACTTCTTTGGCGCTAATGCCTGTACCAACATACCAGCCAAACAGCGGTGTTTTTTGTACTACAGAGGTTAAATCAACGGTTTCACCATCTCGCACTGAATCCCAGTGATAGGTGATGATTTTATTGGTCGTGTTACCCACGAGATTTTCGACCATACGGCCGATACTGTTGCCGCTGGCATCTTTAAAATCGTTAAAGCTGGTGCCGTGTAGTTCTGGGTCGTGCGGAGTGGCGACAAAATCTAAGTTGTTGTCGACGACATACACATATTCTGAGTCGTGGTATTTATTTTCTCGAAGTACCTGAATAGCGAGTTTCTTTGCTTGTGCTTCTTCGAGTTGATTGCTTTTAACCATCAACTCAAATTGCTCAACAATATTGGTGGTGCTCTTCATGAGCTGGTTGATACGGGCGATGTTGTCGCTTTCGCTGGCATGGCGTAAAGATTGTAAGCCAAGTAATGCTATCGCCGATAACGCAATAAACATAGCGATAGCAAATAAGGTGATTTTTGTTTTTAAAGCTAATCCTGATAACACAGTCAGCCTCCTTTATTATTTCCCCTGTTAACTTTTACCACGTTTGTCTGGTTTTATTAAGGAGAAATGACAGCGTTATCATGACTTTTGCTCAAGTACCTATTTAGAGCTTTAGTTCGGCTTCTGTGAGGGCACGATATTCACCGCTTGCAAGGCTTTCATCGAGGGTGATGCCAGCTATTTTTTCACGATGTAATTCAACAACTTTATTACCTACAGCCGCAAGCATTCGCTTAACTTGATGGTATTTACCTTCGCAAATTGAAAGGCGTAAGCTGTAGCTTGCAAGTTTTTCAACAACCGCAGGGCGAGTTAGCTCTTTTTCGTTGTGCAATTGCACCCCTTGCTCTAACGCTGCAATGGCTTCTTCATCAATAGGTTCTTGAGTTTCAACTAAATAGGTTTTGAATTTGTTATGCTTTGGTGCAGTAATTTTGTGTGACCAGTCGCCGTCATTGGTGATGATCACTAACCCTGTGGTGTCGATATCTAAACGGCCTGCAACATGAAAGTCGCTCATATTTGGTTCATCAAGTAAATCAAATACAGTCGGGTGAAGGTCATCTTTATTGGCACACACATAGCCAGCTGGTTTATGGAGCATGAAGTAGCGTTTGCCTAAAAATACCAGTGGCTCGCCTTGCCAGCGCACATCGTCATCTTGGTTGATTGAATAATCAAATGAGGTGATCACCTCGCCATTAACGGTGGCGTATTTACGTTTGATACCTGCTTTGGTTTTACTGCGAGGTAACTCGGCAATATGGCTAATAAATTTATCTAAACGGCATGGAAATTTCATTGGGATCACATTTTTAGTCGGCTACAATGGCGGCGAGTATAGCGGATACTAGTTACCTATGACAGTACACCAAGGACAAATATTACAGCATTACCAAGCACAAATAGCCAAAGGTGATTTGCAAGAAGACCGTGCCCAGCGCACAGCGATTAATGCTCTGGATAATCTAGCCATAGAACTGGCTGCACCAAGCCATTGGTGGCAAAGCGCTAAGCCAATAAAAGGGGTTTATTTGTATGGTCCAGTAGGGCGTGGTAAATCCATGTTAATGGACGTGTTTTTCAAGCTTGTTGATATTGAAGCTAAGCAGCGTTTGCACTTTCATCATTTTATGAAGCAAGTGCATGAGCGCTTAACTCAGCTGCAAGGGCAGAAAAATCCGCTGACGGTGATTGCTAAAGAGTGGGCAGAGCACATTCGCTTGATTTGTTTTGATGAGTTTTTTGTGTCTGATATTGGCGATGCCATGATCTTAGGTGGCTTATTCAAAGCCCTGTTTGAGCAACAAGTAGTGTTAGTGGCAACGTCGAACTGTCAACCGGAGCAGTTATATCGCAACGGTTTACAGCGAGCACGGTTTTTACCCACTATCGATTTATTAAATGAGCATTGCCATGTTTTAAGTGTTGAAGGCGATACAGATCATCGCTTTCGCTTTGGCAAACAAACCGCACATTATTTTATTAATAACAAAGAGGCGCTAACAGAGCGCTTTTTAAAGCAAGAGCAAGTAATACAAAGGCAAACAGCGATAGAGGTTTGCCATCGCGAGCTTAGCTGTATCTTGCTCGCTCAAGACGCCATTATGTTTGATTTTATGGCGCTTTGCTCAGGACCTAGAAGTACCGCGGATTATATTGATTTGGCAGAGCGTTTTCAGCGTGTTTATTTACTCAATGTGCCTGTAATGGGGCGCGGAGCCACAGGCAAACAAATTGTGCATGGTATTGAAGATAGCTACCAGCGAGAAAAGCAGGATTTACAAGAACACTTTTTAGATGATGAAGCGCGGCGCTTTATTGCTTTGGTTGATGAGTTTTATGATCGCAGCCGATTATTGGTGATTTCGGCCGAGGTGGGCATTAGCGATTTATATCAAGGACAAAAACTGGCATTTGAATATGCGCGTACCGAGTCTCGATTAGTTGAGATGCAAAGCTGGCATTGATAAAGAAACACGCCACTGAGGCGTGCTTCTTATTTTCGAGCGCTGAGGCTAGAAGCTGTATGATACACCTATGTATGCATAGCGCCCCTTGCCACCACCGTATTTTGAATAATAATTACCGCGGCCTGATGGGTAAAAGTCCCCTTTATTATCAAAAAGGTTATTCACACCACCAAATAAACGTAAATCACTTTTGTTAGACAGTTCTAATTTATAAGAAACTGACAAATCATGTCTTAGGTATGAGCCGTAATCTTGAAAAGCTAGTTTTTCAGGGTTTGTAACGCATTCATCGCTTCCTTCTGCGCAGCGTTCATCATTATCTGCTAAGTAGCCTAAGTATTCTTCTTCTCTACTTTGGCTTGCTTTAAATGAGCCTAAGTATTTAGTGCGCCAACGGATCCGTAACTCATCTTTTCGCCAAGTTAAAGACATTGAAGCTTTATCTTTACTTTCGCCATAGCCCGCATAATGTGTAGTCACTTTACCGCCATCAGGGCTTTGGTATGTTTGCGAGTTCTCGATGACATGATTGTAGTCAAGTTTAAATGCCAACTGACCTAAACTTTGTAAATCATATTCATACTGAGCTGAAACATCATAACCACGTGCAGTTAGCTCATCGAGGTTGTATTTACGTTGTACTATTTCAATGATATTACCTTCATCATTACGGGTAATATCATTACAAAAAGAATTATTTTCACCCCATTGTGTACCTGAGTCATAACACTCTCGTTGAATATTATCATTACTTAATTCAGAGATAGCATCAGAGACAGATATGTCATAAAAATCAATCGCAAGATTAAAATCAGGGATAAACTGAGGGGCAATACTCACACCGAAAGTATAGGTATCAGCGGTTTCTTCTTTGAGCTCTTTATTACCCACACCCGGTGAATAACGGTTGTTATCATCATCAAATTCAAAGTTAGGATCTTCTGCAATTAGGGCTGCAAGTGTTGGCTCTTTGCGGCAGTTATCATGCCCTGCGTCAGTTGATGTAGCTGTTAGACCATCACAGATATCATCATAGCTGTCATAGTCGCCGCGTGGTGGTGATAATAATTCTGTGATAGTTGGAGCACGTTGAGCACGGGCATAGTTAGCTCTAAAAGCATAGCCGTTAGTAATTTCCCACATTACGCCTAATTTATAACTGGCAACAGTCCCGACATTATTCATACTGTAGTTAGCTACACGTAAAGATAGGTCTGTATCAAGTGACTTTGCAAATGTTGCATCCCTTAAAAGCGGTAGTGCAAGCTCAGCAAAAGCTTCATATACATCAACTTCACCATAAAAAGTAGGCACATAATTAAAAGTAATACCGCCTGCTTTTATATCATCACTGGTTTTGAGGTCTTGGCTATCTTTGCGGTATTCACCACCAAACACAGCTGCAACTGGCCCTGCAGGGAGCTCAAACAGGTCACCAGTAATGTAGCCTACCGCACCATATTGTTTTATCTCGGTATCAATAATTGGGTTGCTGCGGATCCAAGCGGCCATCTCTTCGGTAATAGAGCCTTCACCAAATAAGTTAATTGCTACACAGCCTTCTGCGCGAGCCGCTTCATCAATACACTGAATTGTGCCATCAGCTAACTCTTCAGCTTGTAAAGCTTGATTAAGTCTAACTGTATTTAATTCATTGCTTCGTACTTGATGTTGTTTAAATCGACCATAGCTGACTGAAAAATCCCAGTCCCACTCGTCATTAAATAGAGTGCCTTGAAGGCCAGCCCAGCTGCGAATAGTTTTTCGACTATTGTCAGTAGTGATGTTACCAACCTCATGAAAGCGACGATCCCAATAAATACGGTCTTTGTATGGGTTTGCATCAAGAATCTCTTGTGGAACATACGGATTGTCAATTGGAATATAACCCGGTTTTACAAGCCCTAAAGGCTCACCTGTAGCCGGATCAAACTGCGGTGCTGTGGCACCCTCATATTCGTCTTCTGGTGATTTATGATTGAACGAATCACTGTCACTGTATTGCACTTGCGCGTAAAACATCACATTGTCAGTAAGGTCATAATCAATTTTAACTGCAGTAGAGAAGTTATCGCTTGGTACATCAAGCATTACATACTGATTTGAATTGATACCATAAATTTCTTCATTACCTTTCCAATCATCACGCAGGGTTTGTCCGTCGTACCAGAACTGTGTGTCGTTTTTGCCATTTTCTAAAAACACACCACCAGGAAGACCATCACTTTTACTCACCCAATCAGCTTGCGTGATGTCGCGCATACATTGATCGCCATCTGCTGTTTGCATTACATTACACATGCGATCTTTATCGTAATCGTAGCTATCTTCTATTTGTGCGCGTTTACGGTCGTAAAAAGTCATCCCGAAATCACGGTCCCAGTTTGAACTGAAATAAGCATAGCCGCGACCATCATCGAATGACGTACCATAGTTTAAATCGAGGCTAAACTCTTTACTGCCTCCTTCAGTTGACTCGCCAGTTTTAGCTTTAAAATCAAACCCTTCTTTTTTTGATTGAGTGATGATATTAACAACACCGGCCACAGCATCGGCACCATAAGTTGCAGAAGCGCCACCACTGATTATTTCAACGCGCTCAACCATACCGCTAGGAATGGTATTTAAACTGACATAGTTGCCACTGTAGCTGTTTGAAACAACACGACGACCATCAATCAATGTAAGGGTACGGTTAGCGCCTAAATCTCGAAGTTGTACTGTCGATAAACCGGTAGTTGAAACGCTTGATTGGCTGGTGGTGTTACCGATGCTCTCGCTAAGAGCTGGCATGTTATCAACTAAAATATCTGATAAGTTGCTTAATCCTGTATCGGAAATAGCGTCACGATCCATCGTTACTAAGGGGGTTGAAATGGAAAAACTATCACGCTTTATTCGTGAACCTGTTACGACAATTTTTTCAGGTTCTTCAGTTTGCTCATTGGCTGTTGGGGTGGTATTGGCAGTGCGAGCTATTTCAGCCTCATCTGCAAAAGCATGTTGACTAAAACCACTGGCAACGGCAAGTGCAATGGCACAAGGTTTGGTTAGTAAATTTCTCACAGGCGTTCCTAGTTGTTATATTTTTAGTTTTTAGAACCAGAGTGATGCTCTTTTTAAGGGCAGTTAAAATTTACAGCGAACAACACTCTGGTTGGTCGGTATTGACGTTAAAATAATTATAGAAATGTGAACTTAACTACAATCTTAGGTTGCTCGTTTATGTCTCTATTTTATATCTATTGAATATCTATTCATTTAAAAACAGTGCGTTAGGAAAATTCTTATTGTTAATTAAATTGCAATTCTAGACTGGTTAATACTTGGCTTTTACGTTAGATTGGTAGGGGCTTACACTGCTGTTTATCTAAAATGAGGTTTTATTTAGAGTTAATGGAAACATCTAATCGCGCTTATCAGCTGGGCCCATGTGTTGTTAACCCGCTCGAAAATAAACTGATATGCAATGGCAGTGAACAGCTTTTGCAGCCTAAATTTATTGAGCTATTAGGCTGTTTAGTTGGGCGCTACCCTGAACCTATCACCCGTGAAGATCTTATTAACCATGTGTGGGAAGGTAATTTTTATGTTGGGGAAAAAGCGTTAACGAATGCTATTTGGCATTTACGAAAAACATTTAAAGAACTCGACCCAGAACAAACTTATATAGAGACATTACGTAAAACGGGTTACCGGGTACTGTTAAAGCCTGAACCAATAGCTACAGCCGATGAAGTAAAAACCGAGGGCTTTAGTATCACAGCAGTACAAATAAGGCAGTTGTTTGTGGCTTTTTGTTTAATAAGCCTAGTGGGAATATATTGGTTGTTCTCATCGCCCTCAGAGCAAATCAATTCAAGCTTTGTGTTGCCACTTAATAGCATCGAAAGTGTGACGGCAAGCCCTGGTCGTGAGATTTATCCTTCAATTTCAGATGATCAACACTATTTGGTGTATTCATGGCGACAACTTGGGAAACAAAATAACCTCTATTTACGCGATTTACATTTTCCTGAACACCCAGCCAAGCAATTAACAGACTCACCTTTTACCGAAGGACGCTCTGTGTTTAGCCCAGACTCAAATACTTTATACTATTACCGAATGGCGTCAGATGTTTGTGAAATTGTAAAACTGTCTTTGGTGAATGCCACCAGTGTTGTACTTGGCGAGTGCAGTAATAGCTATGCAGCAGATCTTGATATCAGTAGTGATGGCAAAACTCTAGCCTACATTGCAGATCATACTGGGCAGTCAGGCAACAGGGTGACTCGTATCAAGCTACTTGGGTTACAGGAAAAACAAACAAAAGAAACAGTTATTCCTTGTAATGATGACTGCGAAACTGTGTATGAGTCGGTGTCGTTTTCGCCCGATGCACAGCGAATTGTGGTTACTCGTAATGTTAAAAACAACCAAAAAGCGTTGTTTTTAATAGATGTAAAAACAGGGCAAAGCCAACGGCTAACTCATGATTTTGTTGATATTCATGGTGTAGATTGGCATCCGTCTAAAGAGCAATTAGCGTTTAGTGCGGTAGAGGGCGGTAAGCGTTATGGCTATTTTTATGATATTAAGAATAAAACCTTAATCAACACGCAAATTGCTGGTATGAGTTCACCTAACTTCAGTGGCGATGGGAGTGTTTATTATCATCAATGGGATTTAGATAAGGTGATCACGCGACTGAAAATAGACGAACAGGTGGCAAGCTCGCCATTTTCTATGTTGTCGACTAACTTTAGCTCGCTCTTTCCCGAGTATAATCAGCAACAGAATAAACTGCTGTATGTGTCGAATGAGTCAGGCAGTTCGCAGCTTTGGATTGTAAACCCCGATAGTAGCTCGCGAAAACAGCTTACTAATATTTCACATAGTACCGCTGAGATCCGTGACCCGACCTGGTCAGCCGATGGACGTTATATCTTGTTTTCATTGAACGATAACGGCAGCGCTCGTTTATATTTTTATGATTTCAAAGTAGAGCAAAGCCAACAAATCGAACTGCCATTTAGCTATGCTGCTAAACCTAAGTTTAGTGCTGATAGTCAGCATTTTTTAGTCTCTGATGGTGACTATCTTTACCGTTATGATTTATCAGGAAAAAACCAAGGAAAAGCTGTTGAAATGCCAGCACAGTATGGCGTTGAAACACAATCGGGCGATATTTTATTTACCAATTCGCGCCATGCTATTTGGATTAAACATCATGATACAGGTGTTGAAGAAATGCTGGTGAACGATGTTAAGTTGGCGCGCAAATATGCGTGGTTACGAGTAGCAAAAAACGCGTATCATGAAGGGCGTATTTATTATTATAAAGAGCGCCGAGGTGATTATCGTATTAGCTACTATGACTTAGCTAGTAAACAACATCATGATTTAATTGCTTTGCCTGAGCGCGCTTATAGCCGTTCATCGGGTCTGACCTACATACCCGATGAACGTTGGTTGGTTTACACTGCGTATCTATCGCCTGAGATAGAAATCAAGCGTTTACCCGCAGCTTATTTACCAAAGTAAGCTAGCACTTACGATAGATATCAGCATCCATATCATAAATATTAACGCTTAGACTATACGAGCGGCGGCAGTATGTTCTTAAGCAATTTAATAATTGCTCACTAAGCATCTGCTTTTGCTCTACGGTTCTTCCTGCCATAATTGATGCGCCGATGTGTATAAAGCCATCTTTACCTTCACCTAACTCGTAATGTTGATAAGCGATTGCACGAGTCTTTATGGTCGAAAGATCAAATAAGCCTGAGTCAAAAACGGCTTGGTGAACTTTTTCAACTAACACTTGTGGCAGAATTGGCAAGTCTTCTGAGTGTTCTATAACAATGTGCGGCATGGGGTTTTCCTTAAAAGCGGTAACTAAAACCGATGTTTGTTTGAAATTGGTTTAATACATCACCATCAAAGTGCCATAGACATTGGCTGTCTTCAGATGCTGGTAATGTGCATGATACGTTACTTGCATTATTTACAATAGTTGCCAACCAGCGAGTTTCAATATAAACCCGTGCTTGATCAGTAAATAAATACTCGGCGCCACCATAAAGACCTGTGGTAAAGAATGTGTCAGAGTCGGCAAAATCTGTGCTGACATGATTTGCGCCAATTTGAGCGCCAACAAAACCTACAATACGATTTGCTAATGGTACTTCTATAGCACTTTGAAATAGCAGGTATTGCATCTCGACTTGCTTGTTGGTTTGGTCTTTCATGTCGAGTTTGGTAGCTGAATAAAAGAAGCCATAGCGGGCATTATTAAGGGTTCTATCTAGGCTGACAGTAAAATGGCTGTCATCCTCAAGCTCAATTTTTAGGTTTTCTTCGGTTTGCACCGAGTTAGTAAAGTTTTTGCCGAAACCAGCGCTAATAGAGTAGTCAGCGTGAGCGGTAGTACTTAAGAACATTAAACACAGTAAACCAAGCGATTTTTTCATTGTTTAGGTGCTCGTTGTTGAAGATATTTTGAGATAGTATTGAAACATAGCAAGCAAATCGTTGTAAACGGACAACTATCGCTTTTTAATAAGGAACACTAGGATGAAGTTACTAAAATTAGCTGCACTTACTGCGCCACTGATTTTGTTGAGCGGTTGCTCGGATGACGCTGCTTCGGTGAGTTTGGGGTTATTTACGACCAAAGATATTAAAGTGGTATCACAACAAGACCCGCTTATAAGCGGTGTTACTTGCCATATTAGCCATATTGAAGCGAATCTTGATTTTGCAGATCCATCTGATATGTCTATTGCCTGTCGTCAAACAGGACCTATAACCGCTGAACAATTACAACAAATTGACCGCAGTAAATCGGGCGAAGTGGTGTTTAAGTCATCGAAAAGTATTTTGTTTAAGTCGTTAAAAGTGCGTCGTATTTATGATGCGCCAACACGCACATTATTATATTTGTCTTATTCAACGAAAGAGTCGAGCGGTAGCCATCATCATGCTTTATCAACTGTGCCTCTTTACAATACGGATGCATGGCAATGGGCACAATCACAAGAGTAATTTATGTTAGCGTTATTTAAGTCAGCCCCACTTGTTGATGAGCAAGAGCAGCAGTGGTTAATCGATACCTTTTTATGGGCTGTTGAACACTTTGATAGTGAATATTTTTTAAAACACACACAAATCATTTTACCTAACGGACAGTTCTTTCCGGATAGGGTGTCGAGCGTCAGTGAAATGGCTGAAAAGGTATTTAGTCGAGTTGTTGATTATGCGGGGATGCAGGCGTGGCCAATTAACTTAGTTGCGCCATCCGGGCTTACACCTCAGGTGTTTCCACACTTTGAATTTCAAGACAATTTACGTGGTAGCGAGGCGAGTTTAATTGTGCCGGCAAATCATCCGGTGAATATCTCATTTAACCCGAACCAAATCAATCAACCGCAAGATTTAGTGGCAAGTTTTGCTGGTACCTTAGCAACCATTTTGATTCACCATGTGGGTGTCTTACCTCCCGGTGGTAAAGAGTATTTACCGCAAGCGAGCGATGCGTTGGCATGCTATTTAGGCTTTGGGGTGATGATGAGTAATACGGTGTATCAATTTAAAGGAGGCTGCGGCTGCGGTTATAACCCTTATGCTAATCGCCAAGCGGCGTTGACTGAGCCACAAACGCTATTTATGCATGCGCTGGTTACGCATTTTAAAGGGGATAATCAGTCGAAGAAGTTTTTAAAGCCCCATTTACGCAGCCAATATAAAAAAGCGCAAAAGCAAATTAAAGCATTGGTGAGTGACAGTGCAAATCCGTTGTTATTAGCATTAGATGAACAAGCAGTAGGGTAATATTGAGTGCAGTATTTAGATGAGTTTTTATTGATAGCCATTGCTCACTTTTTTGCAGTAGCAAGCCCAGGCCCTGACTTTGCAATTGTACTAAAGCAAAGTATTCAACAGGGTCGTAAAAATGCACTTTGGACCAGTGCAGGGGTTGGTGCGGCTATTTTGCTGCATATTGCTTATTGTGTATTAGGTGTGGCATTAATTTTATCCCAGTCACCTAGCTTATTCATGGCTTTAAAATACCTTGCAGGGGCTTATTTGGCTTACTTGGGTGTGCAAGCTTTACGAAGCGCAAAACCTAGCGATAGTAAACAGCAAACCCTTGCTCCTGCTGAGCCTGAATCTGTATATAAAGCATTTCGACGCGGCTTTTTTACCAATGCCCTTAATCCCAAAGCAACACTGTTTTTTATGTCGTTGTTTACTCTTGTAATAAGCCCTGAAACACCTGTTGTAGTGCAGGCTGGTTATGGCGTGTATATGGCAATGGCGACTTGGCTGTGGTTTTCATTTTTATCATTGATGTTATCAAAAGCATCAGTGCGAGCATTTTTCTTAAAAAGCGGATACTGGTTTGATAGAGGCATTGGTGTGATCTTAATTGCCTTAGCTATTCGCGTTGTTGTGTGAGGTAAGTATGGCGTTATATAACTTTTCATTTGGTTCAAATATGTCATCGAGCAGATTGCTGGCAAGGTTACCTGAAGCAAAGCGGGTAGGCACAGCTACTTTAAAGGGCTATGAGCTGACGTTTGATATGGTCAGTACCGACGGCTCTGCAAAGTGTAGCGTGCGCAAAACAGATCAGGCAGATGCCTTGGTATATGGTGTTGTGTATCAGTTAAACGAAGCTGAAAAATCGATTCTTGATGGTATTGAAGGGCCGCGTTATGACTGTGTGGATATCACCGTTGAACTCATCGATGGTGAGCAACTTGCTGCCCATTGTTATATTGCCAACACCTTAGATGAGTCATTATTGCCATTCGACTGGTATCTTCAGCATGTTCATCGCGGAGCGCTTGAAGCAGGTGTACCAAATCATTACAGTGAAGCAATACTCGCAAGACCAAGTTGCGATGATCCAGATAAAACCCGAGCAGCGAAAGAGTTCGCTATTCACAACAATAAAAATCACCAAGGGATATTATGATATTTCGTAAATTAGCCGTTGCCGCGGCGCTGTTATCGAGCTGTTCGTTTTACAGTTATGCCGATATTGATACTAAAAAAATTGAAAAAGTAATCGAAACGTCAATGGCACGTTTTGATGTGCCGGGTATGGCAGTGGCGATTGTTGAAAATGACCAAGTCGTGCTAGCAAAAGGTTTTGGTGTATCTCACCTTGATACCGGTAAAAAAGTAAATAAAGACACTTTATTCGGTATCGCGTCAAACACCAAGGCATTTACCGCAGCAGCGTTAGCTAAATTAATTGATGAAGGTAAGCTTAGCTGGGATGACAAAGTAATTGATCATCTTCCTGAGTTTCGTCTGTATGACCCTTATGTAACACGTGAAATGACCATTCGCGATTTATTAAGCCACCGTAGCGGTTTGGGTTTAGGGCAAGGCGATTTAATGATTTGGCCAGATACTGACAAATCAGTTGATGAAATTATCGCAGGGCTAAAATACTTAAAACCAGCGAGTAGCTTTCGTAGTAAATACGCCTATAACAACTTAATGTTTGTAACAGCCGGTGAGGTAGTAGCCCGTGTTTCAGGCATGAGCTGGAATGATTACATCGAGAAAAATATTCTTCAGCCACTTGATATGAAAAACTCACGCGCAGGTTTTTCACGTATCCCTAGTAGCAATAAAAACTGGGCGACGGGTCATATTCCAATGGATGGCCAACTTCATCCATTTTTTGTGAACTACCTTGAAGATTTCCGTGGCGCAGGTGCGATTGCATCAAGCGTGAGCGATATGAGCCAATGGCTACGCACGCAGCTTGCTCATGGCAAAATGCCAAATGGCCAGCAGTTATTCACTGAAAAGCAGCAGCAACAAATGTGGCACCCGCATATTACATCAATGGCATCAAAAAGTGCTTATGAAGCTTACCACCAACAATTTAGGGGCTATGGTTTAGGCTGGAGCATTGAAGATTTCCACGGCATTAAAAAGCTAGGCCACGGTGGTGGTATCTTAGGCATGGTGTCTCAAGTGACTTTATTACCTGAGAAAAACCTCGGTATTGTTATTCTGAGTAACCAGCAAGCATTCAGCGCGCTCTCTGCGGTGACCTATGAAGTGCTCGAAGATGCATTAGATCTTGAAGATAAAGACTGGGTTGAAGATCTTGCTAAAAAGCACTTTGAAGGTAAAAAAGAAGCTTATGAAAACGCAAAACCAGAAACACCTGCGGATTATCAAGCGAAACTACCAAACATCAACTATACAGGCACGCTGCATGATAACTGGTATGGTGATGTGGTTATTGAAGAGTTAAATGGCCAGCTACGTATTGATTTTACTCATACAAAGCGTTTGAAAGGTCAGCTTGAGCATTACACCGGCAATACATTTATTGTTAAGTGGGATGAAAAGTTACTCGAAGCAGATGCTTACATTGAGTTTCAAATGAGCCCTGATAACCGAGTGAGTAGTGCAAAAATGCGCGCTGTCTCAACGGCGGTGACAGACTTTAGTTTTGACTTTAGGAATTTAGATTTACGCGCTAAAAAGTAAACCAAAGTCGCAAAGCCACCATTAGGTGGCTTTGTTATACTGGGGGAAAATAATTCAAGGAGCGTATTATGAGAACGGCAGTTATCTCACATCCATTTTGTCGTAAACATAAAATGATTGAGGATCACCCCGAATGCCCTGCGCGTTTAGATGTGATCACCGACCGCTTGCTAGCAAGTGGTGTTGATATAGCAATTACTCACTTACAAGCTCCTAAAGCCAGCCGCGACGACTTTTTACGTGCTCATGATGAACCTTTGGTAAGCCATGTAGAGCAAACAATTCCAGATGAAGGACTTGCTGAATTAGACGGCGACACTTGGTTGTGCCCAGATTCAATGAAAGCGATTGAACGAGCCGTTGGTGCTGGATTACTCGCCGTTGATGAAATCCTTGCTGATAAGCTGGATGCCGCGTTTTGTTCTGTTAGACCACCTGGGCATCATGCAAACCGCAGCACCTCTGCAGGGTTTTGCGTTTTTAATAACCTAGCCATTGCCGTGAAATACGCGCAAAGCAAAGGTGTTAAACGTATCGCTATTTTGGACTTTGATGTACACCACGGTAATGGCACGCAAGATATCTTTTTAGATGATGACACTGTGTTGTTTTGCTCTTTGTTTCAACACCCTTTTTACCCAAATACCGCCGTTGAAAATAACGCGACCTTAGTGAACTCACCGCTGCCAATTGCCAGTGATGGTAATGACTTAAAAGCTGTTTACCTTGAGCAGTGGCTACCAAAACTCAATGAATTTAAACCTGAACTATTGTTTATTAGTGCCGGGTTTGATGCTCACCTTGAAGATGACATGGCAAGCCTGAAGTTTGTTGAAGACGATTACGCATGGCTAACCACGCAATTAGCTGAATTTTGTCAGCAGCAAGGTTGCAAAGGGATTATCTCTTATCTTGAAGGGGGCTATGCTTTATCAGCCCTTGGTCGCAGTGCCGTTGCGCACATTAAAGCGCTGGTGGATGCCCCTTAATCTACCAGCATCGCAAAGGCTTGCGCTGATGTAAGCCGAGTAACCTTACTTAAGCAGCACACTCCTTCTTGTGCTAGATACTCTGTCACTCTATTCGCAAGTTCAACGTCAGTTAACGCTTTCACGCTTTCTCCCTGCAAGTTGACATACAGCCCTGTTGTTAAAAGCAAGATAGCTTCTTGCTGCTGCTCTTCACTCAAACCATATACAAAGCTTTCTATATCGGCTTCATCTTCTACTAATGCTAATTCATGGTCTGAAAAAATAATCTTAGGAAATGATGAGTGCATTTATTGTCCTGTGTCAAAGCTGCCGAGGTTGAAATGATTATAATTGCCAATTCATGTAAGAACTAGGAAAGTCTACTTATGAATCAACCAAGACGACATCAAAAGGTGAGTGATGTTTTTTCGCAAAAGCTGGTATCGTGTCCTGCGCATACGCCTTTGGTCGATGCGGTGAGGTTGATGCATGTTCACAATGTAACGGCGATTTTTATCAAGCATGAGCAGTCTGTTGTTGGTATTTGGACTGAGGCTGATTGTTTGAAAATTGACATCAGCAGCCCGCTCTATAAGAACCTTGCCATTCACGAGGTCATGTCTGCGCCTGTTATTACAGTGCCGAATCAATGCTCAGTCAGTGATGCAACCCTGCGTTTTCAACAGCATGGCATTCGTCATTTATTGGTGATGGATAGTGAGAATCAGCCTGCAGGTATGTTGAACTTATCTGATATTGTGCATAACCAAGGTTTGGACCACTACCTACAATTTCGACCTATTCATGAACAGTATTGCACTGACCTAGAGATAGTTGATGCGCAAACACCGATAGAAGAGGTTGTGCAACTGATGCGTGCAGGCCGCCTTGATAGTGTACTGGTTTATAACCAAGAGCTTGAACTGCACGGTATTATTACTCAGCGTGATATTGTTGAGCTGATCATTCAAACTGAGTGGCTAAATCCTTGTTGGCAATATGCCAGCTACCCGCTCATTGAAATTGATTGTGAAAGCAGTTTATTTGATGCGTATCGCACTATGACAGATCGTAATGTGCGTCATTTGGTGGTCAGAGATGATGAAATTTGCGGGGTAATTTCATTCGCTGATTTGATCACTGAGATTGAGTCAGCTTATTGCTGCGAGCTTGAGCGGGCAATTGAGCAGCGTGATATTGCTTTGCAAAAGTCACAACGTAACTTGTTTTTGGCAAATAAAATTATTGATGCCTCACTCGATGGCATAATGCTAACCCGTAAAGACGGCACGATTATTCAAGTTAACCCTGCTTTTACTAAATTGACCGGCTTTGCTGAGCATGAAGTAATTGGAAAGCGCCCTAATATTTTAAGCTCTACAAAACATAGCCGTTCGTTTTATCAAAAGATGTGGCATGCCATTGAATACGAAGGGGTCTGGCAGGGGGAGATCTGCAATTGCAAAAAAGATGGTGAAGAGTTTGTTGAGTGGCTCACCATTATCCAGATTAAAGATCCTAACTTTGATGAAGTACTTTATGCGGCAATTTTTAGCGACATTACAGAGCGCAAGCGTGCAGAAGAAAAAATTGCCCAGCTCGCCTATTACGATGAACTGACAGGCCTGCCTAATCGGCGCTTATTTCATGACCGACTCTCAATAGCTCTTAGCAGCGCCAAACGAAACCATGATCTATTAGCGGTGATGTTTATCGACTTAGACCGCTTTAAAGAGGTGAACGACAGTTTAGGGCATGACGCTGGCGATAACTTATTACAGCAAGTGGCAGAGCGTATTTTATCAATTCTTCCTGAAGGGGATACCCTTGCACGCTTAGGTGGCGATGAGTTTGTCCTGTTATGTGAAGTAAATCGGGTTGAAACACTGCTCAACTTTGCCGAACAAGTATTACAGCAAGTGAGTATGCCGCTTGCTATTAACGAGCATGTGGTTGCAATTACAGCCTCAATTGGCGCTGCAGTTTTCCCTGATGATGGCGTAGATAGCGCTACGTTGCTCAAGCATGCCGATATTGCTATGTACCGTGCTAAAGAAGTGGGGCGTAATTCATTTCAATTATTCAAACCTGCGATGAATGCACGCTCTTTAGAGCGATTGGCTATGATGAGCCGATTACAAAACGCCATCGAAAGCGATGAGTTTGAGCTTTATTTCCAGCCTAAGCAGCAGTTAAATTCTGGCAAAATTTTAGGGGTAGAGGCGCTCTTACGTTGGCATGAGCCAAATCTTGGGGTGATATCACCCGCTAAATTTATTCCTCTTGCTGAAGAGCTTGGCCTAATTGTGAAGCTTGATTTATGGGTCATCGAGCAGGCCTGTAAAGAGTTAGAAAAATGGCAGCAACAAGGCATTGAAGCAGGGCGCTTAGCAATTAATATTTCGGCTAATCACTTACGTCAGGGGCAACTAGCATCAAATGTAGAGCGCTTACTCGAGCGTTACGATGTAGACCCACACAAGCTTGAAGTAGAGCTTACAGAAAGCTGTTTTATCAGCCACTTTAGTGAGGCTAAGCAAGAGTTACTCGCGCTTAAAAAGTTAGGCGTGCATATAACGTTAGATGACTTTGGCACGGGCTATTCGGCTTTAAGCTACTTAACCAAACTGCCAATTGATACGTTAAAAATTGATGCCAGCTTTATCGCAAAAGTGCCAGATGAATACGGTAATAGTGAAATTGTCACGGCGATTATTAGCCTGGCGAAAAGCTTGAGTATTCATGTTGTCGCGGAAGGGGTAGAGAAGGTAGAGCAGTTAAATTACTTACGTTCACTTAACTGCGATACCATTCAAGGCTATTACTTTTGCCGCCCAATAGCGAAGCAACAATGGTATGACTTTTATCTCAATACCGAAAAAAGAGCCTAAGCTAGGCTAATTTCGTAAGAAGTGAACTTACGAATATTAATGACGCCAGTATCAAAAATTAAGTACTGGCCTTTAATGCCTTTTAAAATACCCGATACTTCTGGTGCTTTATCAAAATTGAAAGAGCTGATCTTGCTTGGGTATTCACTTACTGGGTAGTCTAGCTCGACCACCTCTTCATCGAGCTTTTCAATGGCTGTTGCGCCAAATAGCTCTGCAAGTTCACTCAGCTTAGCATCAATTTGTGGGATCAACTCTGCTGCCGCAGCTTTTAAATCAATCGCTTCAGATTGGCCTTTTAGCATGTTTCGCCAATTGGTTTTATCAGCAATAAACTCGGCTAAAGCAACCTCAACTAAACCCGATTGAAGGCGGGTTTGTACTTTGAAGATAGGTAAAGCTTGCGTCGCACCTTGGTCAATCCAGCGTGTAGGAATTTGAGTATGGCGGGTAATACCTACTTTTAGGCCAGAGGTGTTGGCTAAATACACGTAATGCGGGATCATGCAGTTTTCTTCACCCCACTGTGGCTCACGACAGGTGCCCTTATCAAAGTGACACGTTTCAGGTTTCATGATACACATGTCACAACTAGCCAGTTTGCGCATACACACAAAACAGTGGCCTTGAGAGTAGCTTTTCTTGGTTTTCTTACCACAGTTACAGCAAAAAATATTGCCGGTGAAAGTCAGCGAGAGCGGCTTACCAATATAGTCATTTAATAAAACTAGCTCATCACCGATAGGTAATTGATATTCGACAGGAGAGGTCAGTGTCGACTTTAATTTTCTGATCGTACCTTGCATCTTTACATGGCCCCTAAAGATGTTAAAAAAGGGCAGTGTAACACGGCCTATTTAAATTGTGAGGCAATAAAGCTTAGATACTCATTAATCGGCACCGCTTTGCTGTAATAATAGCCTTGCCCTTGATCTGCGCCCATCTTGATCAGCATTTTTTCTGTTTCTTGGTCTTCAATGCCTTCGATGGTGATATTCATATCAAGGTTATGGGCCATATCAATGGCCGTTTTTACCACCACTTGGTTGGTAGTGTTATTCACTAAATCCAGAATAAAGCTCTTATCGACTTTAATCGTACTAAAAGAATAATTCACTAAGTAGTTTAACGACGAGTAACCAGTACCAAAATCATCGAGTACCACCTTGCTACCGAGTTTATTGAGTTCGCTGATAAAGCTGACCATTTCATCATGGTTCTTTATAAGCGCAAACTCAGTTAATTCAAACTTTAACTGATCCGCAGTAATGCCATGTTTTAGAATGGTGTTTTCGACTTTTTCGACCAGCTTAGGGATCGCGAGATTCTTAGCACTTAAATTAACGCTAATGGTATGGTCGCGATAGCCTTGTCGATTAAGCTTTGCAGCGGCTAGGCAAGCCTGATCAATCACCCATAAGCTCAATTCGTTAATTAAACCAGTGCGCTCAGCCAATAAAATGAGTTGCTCAATATCAAGATGTTTACCTGCTGTTGGCCAGCGTAATAATGCCTCTGCACCAGAAATAGCACCGCTGCGTAAACTAATAATGGGTTGTAAGTAAATAGCTAAGGTATTACTTCGCATTGCTTGTTGTAACTCAGCAGCAAGGCTCACATCCATATCAATATGAGCTTTACTAAAGTCTATATTTTGATGTTTTTGCGATAAACCTAAGTAGCCACGTTGCAGCCAAATATCAAAGCCATCATCACTCACCGGTTCAGTAATGCTATAGCGGTAATAAAGCTGAAGGTCTAAGCCTGCCACTTTATATTGCTTAGGTAGCTGCTTGCATATATTGCTAAGTTCTTGATAGATTTCTGCTTTCGATTGAATTTTGGTCGAAATAAAAGCCAGTACACCATTGCCTAAGTCAGCCACTTTTGGACTGTTATCTAACGCTGATTCTAAATTAATAAATTGCCTATTTTTATTAATTTGATGCTCTAGCGATTGGGCAACAGTAATAATTATTTGGCTGCTTTGACTTGGCTTTAGAATGCTCATAAGGGCATTGAATTGCTCTATTTTCACTAAACAAAGGTTAGCGAGTCTTTGCTCCGAGGCAATCGCCATATAGGCTTGTTTGAGCATTGCTTGGTTGAGTAGCTCAGTTTGTTGCGTATGGGTTGCATGATACAGCGCTTTTTCACGTTGATAACGAACACGGTCTGCCAGCGCCATTGCCATAAGCACAATCTCACAGAGAATGGCGACTAAAAATATGTGCCTAACAGCAAAACTGTAGGGAATAAAGCCCGTTAGTTCTAACGGCTGAATGGCAGCGCCTACAATCAGTGGCACCCACGACATGACGTAAAACTTTGCCCACCGAAAACCACTCACCAACTTTTTGTAAATCATGCAAATACATAAAATGTATAACGGCACCATGATGGCAAAAAAGATTTTCGAGGAATGGTATTCCAACATAAAAAAGCTGAGCAAACCGAGGCTGAACAGCAAGGCTAAAAAGCTGATACTGAGTTTGTATAAGCGGCAATTGTCTTTATGGTAGCGTAAGAACATGGTGCAAAAGGCGACGGTGAAAAATGCAATCGCGTAGTTACTGAAGACCACTTGCTCATTAAAAAAGATTTGCCACGATAACGGCCATAAATAAAAACCAAAGCCTAGCACTGAGCCCATAAGTAGTAGTGCTGAGATGATGTAGCCTATATAAATAAGATAGACGCGGTCACGGATCCCTAAAAATAATACCAAGTTATACAGAGCTGCCATGATCAGCACACCAATGAAGATCCCCCAAATTCCTGATTGCGAACGTAGTAGGTCTTGAAACTCTTTTTCACCATAAATATTAATAGGTGTTTTGCTAATCCCAACCGTATCTATTTTTATAATGAGGGATGTTTGTTCATAGCCCTGCATGGTGAGCATGCTGTGCGGTGTACTGTATTGAAACAAACTAAGGCCAGAGACTTTATCACCTAGCTCGGTTGTATCTATAAGCTGCCCTGTATCATCAACATGATAAACGCTAAGGTAATCAACCATAGGGTTGTCAAAGTGAATCGCCAGCTCCACAGGCTTAGCTTGACGGTTTTCTAAATCAAGCTTTAACCAATAATCTTGCGCTGCTAAATCCCATTCAACATCTTTAAAAGGGCGATGTTTAAGCTTGTCTGGCTCAGCTAAAAACTGCTCGAGTGTTAGCGCTTTACTGCTATCTATTCGATACGCCGTATTACTGTAGATGGGGGCTGTTTTATCTATGGTGTAGCGGGTAGGGCTGGCTAAATGTGCAGCTAGGGTAGCAATGATAAAAAACAAAATTGTCAGAATAAGAAATGAAACAAAGTTATATTTCAGTGCTTTATTATTCAAAATTAGTTCTTTATCTAGGAAAATATTCTCATAGTGTAGCATTAAAAAAGCGCAGATAAACTGCGCTTTTTTCAGAATTAGACTGGTTTGACCTTAATTCTGTTCGCGAGCAATTGCACGATAGGCGATATCAGTACGATATTCCATGCCTTCCCAGCTGATTTGATCAACTAGTTTATAAGCACGTTGCTGCGCTTCAGTTACAGTGTTGCCAAGTGCCGTAGCACACAGTACACGACCGCCAGCTGTTACTACGTTGTCGCCGTCTTGCTTAGTCCCTGCGTGGAATACTTTCTCACCTTCAGGGTAAGTAACTTGTAAGCCGCTGATTGCATCACCTTTCGGGTAGCTATCTGGGTAGCCTTTAGCTGCTAATACAACACCGACTGCTGCACGTGGGTCGAACTCGATTGCTGTTTTATCTAGTTCTTCACGGTTAGCCGCTTCGATAAGTTCAACAAGGTCAGACTTAAGACGAAGCATCATAGGTTGTGTTTCAGGGTCGCCAAAACGACAGTTGTATTCGATTACTTTTGGCGTACCATCAGCGGTGATCATTAAACCAGCGTATAAGAAACCAGTATAAGGGTGGCCTTCTTTTGCCATACCTTCAACTGTTGGGTTGATCACTTCGTTCATAATACGTTGGTGAATTTCATCTGTAACAACTGGAGCCGGTGAGTATGCACCCATGCCACCAGTGTTTGGACCTTGGTCACCGTTGTAAGCGCGTTTGTGGTCTTGGCTAGTTGCAAATGGCAGTACGTTTTTGCCATCAACCATCACGATGAAAGAAGCTTCTTCACCTTCTAAGAACTCTTCGATAACTACACGGCTACCGGCTTCACCGAAGCTGTTGCCTGCAAGCATATCGCGGATAGCTTCTTCAGCTTCAAGCTCTGTCATCGCAACGATAACGCCTTTACCTGCTGCTAAGCCATCAGCTTTAACAACAATTGGCGCACCTTTTTCTTTTAGGTAAGCCAATGCAGGATCGATTTGCTCAAACGTTTGGTAATCAGCTGTTGGAATGTCGTGACGTGCTAAGAAGTCTTTAGTGAATGACTTCGAGCCTTCTAGCTGTGCAGCACCTGCTGTTGGGCCAAAGATAGCTAGACCGTTTTCACGGAATGTATCAACGACACCTAAAACAAGCGGTACTTCTGGACCAACAATAGTTAACTCAACGTTGTTTTCTTTAGCAAAAGTAACTAAACCTGCTAGGTCTTCAACGTTGATAGCTACGTTTTCAAGTTTTGGCTCTAGTGCAGTACCTGCGTTACCAGGAGCTACGAAAACGGTGTTTACTTTAGTATTTTGTGCAGCCTTAAACGCAAGAGCGTGTTCGCGGCCGCCACTGCCGATGACAAGTACATTCATGGCGTATAATCCTATTTATAGCGGTTTTTTAAACTTCAGCGTCATACGATCACTTTCACCAATCGCTTTATACTTCGCGGCATCTTGCTCGCCTAAACGAAGGCTTGGTGGTAGTGTCCACACCCCTTTAGGGTGATCTGCTGTATCAAGTGGGTTTGCATTAATGTCACTGCTTGCCACCAGTTCAAAGCCAGCTTGCTTTGCAATATCAACTACATAGCTTTGCTTCATATAACCTGATGATTTCTGATCTTCATCGCTGCGCGCTTCAGGTAGACGGTGTTCAACCACACCTAAAGTGCCGCCTGGTTTAAGTGCTTTATAAAATGCTTTAAACGCACTTAACGCGCCTTCTTTATCTTTACCCATGTACCAGTTGTGTACATTTCTAAATGTTAAGACAAGATCTGCGCTACCCGCTGGTGCAATATCAAGATGTGTTACTGGTGCAAATTCAGTTAGTTTAACTTCACTGAAGCGTGCGTCATCGCTCATCTTTTTCTTAAAACCAGCTAATGAACGTTGGTAATAACCCACCTCAGAATCAGCAGGGAAATGTGCCGCGTAGTAAACACCATGGCCTTTTACAGCTGGCGCAAGGATTTCGCTGTACCAACCACCGCCCGGCGCAATTTCAACAACGGTCATGTTTGGCTTAAAGCCAAAGAACTCAAGTGTCTCAACTGGATGGCGATATTTATCACGTGCGCTATTTTTAGCATCACGTTCACTTGATTGCACGGCTTGTGTAAGCGCTGATTCATAAGAATGGCTTAGAGCCTGTGCTGATGTCAGTGCAAGGCTGGCAACGAGTAACGTTTTTACGGCAAATTTCATCATCTATTCCTTCATTATATGGGTAATTATTATTAATCAGAATACGTGAATTTGTGGCAAACAAAAAGGGTTAAGCTATTTGCTTAACCCTTTATGTGATTAGTGGCGGAAATGGCGCATACCTGTAAATACCATTGCCATACCAGCTTCGTCAGCTGCAGCGATAACTTCTTCATCGCGCATTGAGCCACCTGGTTGAATAACTGCGGTAATGCCAGCCTCTGCTGCTGCATCAATACCGTCACGGAATGGGAAGAATGCATCCGATGCCATAACTGAACCTTTAACTTCAAGGTTTTCGTCAGCGGCTTTGATACCCGCAATTTTAGCTGAGTAAACACGGCTCATTTGGCCTGCACCTACACCAATCGTCATACCGTCACGTGCATAAACGATTGCGTTAGACTTAACGAATTTAGCTACTTTCCAGCAGAATAAAAGATCTTTTAATTCTTGCTCAGTTGGTTGACGCTTAGATACAACTTTAAGGTCGCCTTGCGTTACCATGCCTAGGTCGCGGTCTTGAACTAGAATACCGCCATTAACACGCTTGATGTCGTGACCTGTTGCATTACCAGACCACTCACCACACTCTAATAAACGTACGTTTTGCTTAGCAGATACGATTTGTGCAGCTGCTTCAGATACTTTAGGTGCAATGATAACTTCAACGAATTGACGAGCAACAATTGCTTCAGCTGTGTCTGCATCAAGTTCTTTATTGAATGCGATGATGCCACCAAATGCTGATGTAGGGTCAGTTTTGAATGCACGATCATAAGCTTCAAGAATGTTGTCACCAATTGACACACCACAAGGGTTCGCATGTTTTACGATAACACACGCTGGTAAGTCGAATTCTTTTACACACTCTAATGCTGCGTCAGTATCAGCAATGTTGTTGTAAGAAAGTGCTTTACCTTGCAGTTGAACTGCCGTCGCAACAGATGCTTCAGTTAAGTCGTTTTCAACATAAAAAGCAGCGTCTTGGTGTGAGTTTTCACCGTAGCGCATATCTTGCTTCTTAGTGAACTGCATGTTGATAGTACGTGGGAACTTAGTCTCTTCAGCTGCTTCCTCTGTGTAGTCAGGAACCATCTTGCCAAAGTAGTTTGCAATCATGCCATCGTACTGAGCTGTGTGCTCGTAAGCAGCAATAGCTAGATCAAAACGTGTTTTATACGTTGTTGAACCGTTGTTGCTTTGCATTTCGCTGATCACACGGTCGTAATCTTTTGCATTAACTACGATAGTTACGTCTTTATGGTTTTTCGCCGCAGCGCGAACCATAGTTGGACCACCGATATCAATGTTTTCAATCGCATCTTCTAGGCTGCAGTCTTCTTTCGCAACAGTGTTTGCGAAGGGGTATAAGTTAACTACAACGATATCGATAGCAGAGATGTTATTCTCGCTCATTACGTCTTCATCTTGACCGCGACGCGCTAGGATGCCGCCGTGAATTTTTGGATGAAGTGTTTTTACGCGACCATCCATGATCTCAGGGTGACCAGTATGGTCAGATACTTCAGTGACTTTGATGCCGTTATCAGCAAGTAATTTGCAAGTACCGCCAGTTGATAAAATATCCACGCCTTGTGCTTCAAGAGCGCGAGCAAATTCAACGATACCGGTTTTATCTGACACACTTAATAGTGCGCGACGAATTGGACGATGTGTATCCATTGTAGTTTTGATTACCTCAATGTTTGAGCTAGCTTAGAAAGGCGGTATTTTAACTGAATCTGCTTTAAAAAACGACGTTTAAAGCGTGAGGATTTTGCATAGTTTTTAACAGCTATAAAAAAAGCACCCTAAGGTGCTTTTTTCAAATAACTTATTACCAGTTACTATGAAGCTGTAAGCAATTATAACGATAGCTCGTTAAACTGATTACGGATTCAATATAACGGGTATCAGTTCATGCCGTATTTTTTAAGCTTCTTACGTAAAGTACCACGGTTGATACCTAGTAAGATTGCAGCACGAGTTTGGTTACCACGCGTGTACGTCATTACTTCTTCAAGTAATGGTGCTTCTAGCTCAGAAAGAACAAGGTCGTATACGTCTTGTACGTCTTGACCATTAAGTTGCTTTAAGTAGTGATGAACAGCTTTTTTCACTGCATCACGCAACGGCTGTGGTTTCTCGTGTGACTGTACATGAGGGTTTGTGATAAATGGAGAAGTCACGTTTTGTTCGAACATCGTTATATGTCTCTTTCTTTCTTAGTTAGCTGCTAGTGTTTTAAAGTATTCTTCTAATGCGTCGACTTGTGCCTGTGGGTTATCTAACGCATTAAATACTCGCCTAAACTGACCGTCACTGTCATGGGTTTGCAAATACCAAGATACATGCTTTCGAGCGATACGCGCTCCCATTGGCTCCCCGTAAAACTGATGAAGATTGTCTAAATGCTCCATCAAAATGCTACGCACCTCTGCAATTTCAGGTGCTGGCAAATGTTCTCCAGTTCGCAAATAGTGGTCTATCTCCCTAAAAATCCAAGGGCGACCTTGGGCGGCTCGACCAATCATAATGGCATCTGCACCCGTAAAATCCAAAACCTGCTTTGCTTTTTCTGGTGAAGTAATATCACCATTGGCAACGACAGGGATAGACACTGAACGTTTAATATCCCTAATTGTGGCGTACTCTGCTTCACCTTTATACATACATGCGCGCGTTCGCCCATGTACTGCCAGTGAGGCAATGCCATAACGTTCAGCTATTCTCGCAATCTCGACACCATTACGGTTATCCTGATCCCATCCAGTACGGATTTTTAAAGTGACAGGGACATCGACAGCGTTTACAACGGCATCGAGTATCTCTTGTACTAATTCAGGAAACTGTAATAAGGCAGAGCCTGCGAGTTTCTTATTCACTTTTTTAGCTGGGCACCCCATATTGATATCTATGATCTGTGCACCATTGCTGACATTGAATTGTGCTGCCTGTGCCATAAGCTCAGGATCGGCTCCGGCGATTTGCACCGAACGAATTCCCGATTCACCGCTGTGATCCATACGGTTCATCGATTTTTCAGTTTTCCATACTTTCGGGTTTGACGAGAGCATTTCAGAAACAGCAAGGCCCGCACCTAAGCGACGGCAAAGTTGTCTAAATGGTCTGTCTGTAATGCCTGCCATTGGCGCGACAATTACATTGTTCTCAAGTTGGTATGAACCGATACGCACTGTTATTCAATTGGCCTCTTTTCAAGGGGCGCTAAGTTTACGGTTTTTTTGGCAAAAATCAAAGGCTATAAATTGAACAAAAGTGACTTTTTTTTGCCCTTTTCGTATTGACTTTTGATAACAGTTTGACGGGTAGGTTGATTTGTTTGATATTTAAACAGAAATTTTTTTACTCGCAAAAAAGTGCGAAACGATTAACTGTAAAAATAAGGTAAAGCCTGTTAAATATAGGCTTTACCTATTATGTTTGAGTAAATGCTCTAGTGCTGTTTAAGCTTTTTTGACGCCGCTGACACGGGTCCATTCACCTTCAACAGCCACTTCATCAAGTGCTAAAAACGGGGCATAAACATCGGCTACAGACTGAGCTTGTTCTTCTAAAATTCCTGACATAGCAATTTTACCATTCGGTTTTAAAAGACCTAAAATCACTTCATGTAGTTCACGAAGTGGTTGAGCTAAGATGTTTGCAACCACAATATCGGCTGTAAACTCTGGTTGATCTTCAGGTAAATACACTTCAAGTTTATCTGCAACGCCATTACGTTTTGCATTGTCGCGGCTTGCTTCAAGGGCTTGAGGATCTATATCGATACCGATCATACGCTCTGCACCGAGTTTGATCGCCGCAATTCCTAAAATACCTGAGCCACAACCAAAGTCGACCACGGTTTTACCTGTTAAATCTTGGCTTTCTAGCCACTTCAAACAAAGCGCAGTGGTTGCATGGGTACCTGTGCCAAAAGCAAGGCCAGGGTCGAGCAATACATTAACCGCATCAGGGTCGGGAATATCGCGCCAACTTGGACAGATCCATAAGCGCTCACCAAATTGAATAGGGTGGAAGTTATCCATCCACTCACGCTCCCAATCTTTATCTTCAAGCTGTTCAATTTTATAAACGAGCTTATCGGCGAGTGTTGCTTCAGCATTTAATGTTGCTACAACGCTGTCCATATCATGGTTTGCGTCATACAGGCCAATCACAGTGGTATCAGCCCATAACTGCACAGTCCCAAGCTTTGGCTCATAAATAGGAGTATCTTTGGCATCAACATAAGTGACTGAGGCACTGCCAGTGTCCATGAGTAAGTCGCTGATTAATTCAGCGTTGTCTGCGTTTGCATTGATGCGAATTTGGATCCAAGCCATGAATATCTCTCGAATAGAAAAAAGGCCGCAACAGCGGCCTTTTAGTTAATAACGCGATACTAAATTACTTAGCATCTAAGAAGCTTTTCAGTAAGTCAGAGCGAGAAGGGTGACGTAATTTACGTAACGCTTTCGCTTCGATTTGACGAATACGCTCACGTGTTACGTCAAATTGTTTACCTACTTCTTCTAATGTATGGTCAGTGTTCATGTCGATACCGAAACGCATACGTAATACTTTAGCTTCACGTGCTGTTAAGCCCGCTAGTACATCGTTTGTTGCGCCACGTAGTGATTCCATGGTTGCAGAATCAATAGGTGAATCGATTGTGGTATCTTCAATGAAGTCACCTAAGTGCGAATCTTCATCATCACCGATTGGTGTTTCCATTGAAATAGGCTCTTTAGCGATCTTAAGTACCTTACGGATCTTGTCTTCAGGCATTAACATACGCTCAGCTAATTCTTCTGGGCTCGGCTCACGCCCCATCTCTTGTAGCATTTGACGAGAGATACGGTTTAACTTGTTGATCGTCTCAATCATGTGCACAGGAATACGGATGGTGCGTGCTTGGTCAGCAATCGAACGTGTGATTGCTTGACGGATCCACCATGTTGCATAAGTTGAGAACTTATAACCACGGCGGTATTCGAACTTATCAACCGCTTTCATTAGACCAATATTACCTTCTTGGATAAGGTCTAAGAATTGTAAACCACGGTTGGTGTATTTTTTCGCAATTGAAATTACAAGACGTAAGTTCGCTTCAACCATTTCTTTCTTCGCACGGCGGGCTTTCGCTTCACCAATACTCATACGTCGGTTGATGTCTTTAATTCGTTCGATGCTAAGGCCAGTGCTTTCTTCAATTGCACTTAGTTTGCTGATGCAACGAATGATTTCTGGTTTAACTGATTCAAGTGCTACTGAGTATTTCTCGTTTGCAGCAATCTCAAGGTCGATCCAGCTTGTGTCTGTTTCGTTATTTGCAAAGTGCTTGATAAAGTTCTTTTTCGGTAACTTAGCAATTTGTACAGCTTGCTTCATGATGATACGTTCTTGTACACGAACGCGGTCCATCATTTCACGCATGTTGTTAACCATGCGGTCAAACTGTTTTGGCACTAATTTAAATGTTTTAAATAGTTCGCCGATTTCTGCAATAGCTACAAGTGAGTCAGGGTGTGAGCGACCTTTTTCTTCGAACGTTTCGCGTGCTTTATTATAAAGCTCACGTAAGTTTTCGAAGTGAATACGGGCTTCTTCAGGATCTGGACCTGTGTCGCCATCGTTATCATCATCGCTATCATCGTCACTATCTTCGTCATCATCGTCTTCGTCGTCTTCTTCGTCGAGTTGCTCTTCGTTTAACTCAGAACCGATGTGTGTTGCAGAAATTTGTGATTCGTCTTCATTATTAGGATCAAAGAAGCCAGAGATAATATCGCTTAAGCGCATTTCTTCAGCTTCGAATTTGTCCCATTGCTCTAGTAGATAAGTAATTGCTTCTGGGTATTCAGCAACTGAAATCTGTACTTGGTTAATACCTTCCTCAATACGCTTAGCGATTACGATTTCGCCTTCACGCGTAAGAAGTTCAACAGTACCCATTTCACGCATATACATACGTACAGGGTCAGTTGTTCGACCGATCTCTTTTTCTACAGTCGCAAGTGCAGCTGCCGCGGCTTCTGCTGCGTCTTCGTCTGTCGTTGTTTCTTGCATCATTAATTCATCGGCATCAGGTGCGTTTTCACTTACCTTGATACCCATATCATTAATCATGCTAATGATATCTTCTACCTGATCTGAGTCGATAATGTCTTGTGGAAGGTGATCATTAACTTCTGCAAAAGTTAAATAACCTTGCTCTTTACCTTTTTGAATCAGAAGCTTTAATTGTGACTGAGGAGTTGGATCCATAGAGATTTATTCTTCCACTCTGAAAGTTGATACAACAGGCGCCAGCTCGCTTACTAATTAAGCGACACGAAAACTAACTAGACGCAGTGAATAGCACAGTATAACAGCATTATTCAATTCTGACTAGCTGTTGCTGCCTTTTAACGCTTGCGTCAGTAAGTGGCATTCCAGCCTTTCTTCGCTGCTTAAGCCTTGGGTCTTGTCTTTTATTAATAGGGTCTCTAGTCGATAATTTAAACACTGGTCTTCAATAAATTTAAAAGTATTTTTAAAAACCGTCTCTAAACGATCGTCATTTATTTGATGCTGCCAAGTGGCTAATTTCACCAGCGCGTCATATTCAGCGCCATCCCTAAATGACTCTAAAATTTGTGCGGTGGTGATACCTTCACGTTCTAGTGCTAAGTGCTGAATGCGTAAAAATAGCTCAATACCGGCTATTTTCATCTCAGCTAACTCCGGCATATAAGCAATGCTGGTCGCCAAACTTGGGTGTTGCAATAAAATACCAATCGCTTGGCGCATCGGCGTTATTTTAAATTTACGCTCAATCGCATGCTGTTGCTTTGGTGACTTAACGCGGTTATTTAATTGCTCTCTTGTTCGACCAATTAAGCGGCCAAGATGTTCTAAAATATTTTCTTGATAAAAATCACTAGGGATTTTTTCAATTAGTGGTAGAGCATTACTAAGGAGCTTTGCTTTACCTGCGTCTTGTGTAAGGTCTATCTCTTGGCTGAGTTTATTAAACAGCACCTTAGTAAAATCATCGGCTTCGCTTAACCTAGCTTCGAAAGCGTCTTTACCTTCTTTTTGTACCAGTGAATCAGGGTCTTCACCATCAGGTAAAAACACAAACTTCAACGACTTACCGTCGGCAAGATAAGGCAGTGCATTCTCAAGCGCTCGCCAAGCAGCATCGCGACCTGCACGGTCACCGTCGTAGCAGCAAATCACTTTATCCGTGGTTCTAAATAAAGTGTGCATATGCTCTGCGGTCGTTGCTGTGCCAAGGGCGGCGACGGCATATTCGATGCCTTGCTCAGCTAAAGCAACGACATCCATGTAGCCTTCAACAATTAAAATATGTTCAAGTTTTTTATGCGCTTGCTTGGCTTCGTATAAACCATAAAGCTCAAAGCCTTTATGGAAAATACGGGTTTCTGGTGAGTTAAGGTATTTAGGACCTTGATCCGCTTGCATAACACGGCCACCAAACGCAATCACCCGACCGCGTTTATCGCGAATAGGGAACATAAGTCGGTCACGGAAGAAGTCAAATTGGCGACCAGGCGACTTTTCAGAGGCTAGTTTTAGTTCTACAAGCTGCTCTTTTTGTTCTTTATTGCGGCCAAGTTGCTGGCATAGCGCTTCCCATTCACTTGGCGCATAACCAATCATGAATTTTTTCGCTGTTTCACCGCTTAAACCACGACCCTTGATATAGTCGATAACCGTTTTCGAGTTGGCATGATGCTTTAATTGATGTTGGTAAAAGCGAGCAGCATGTAACATTAAATCGTAATCAGAGCGCTTTTGTTCTGCGGTGCGTTGCGGGCCTGAGCTTGTGCCTTGTTCGCGAGGTACGTCTAAATTGAGCATACTCGCTAATTCTTCAATGGCGTCAACGAACTCTAATTTGTCGTATTCCATGACAAATGAAATTGCATTGCCATTGGCACCACAACCAAAGCAGTGGTAAAACTGTTTATCTTGAGAAACGGTAAAAGAGGGTGACTTTTCGTTGTGAAATGGGCAACAGGCTTGGTAGTCTTTACCTGCTTTTTTTAGGCCAACTCTCGAATCAATTAACTCAACAATATCTGTGCGTGCGAGTAAATCATCAATAAACTGTCGAGGGATCTTTCCGGCCATAGCT
This sequence comes from Pseudoalteromonas sp. S1650, assembly GCF_005887195.1. Classification (NCBI taxonomy): domain Bacteria; kingdom Pseudomonadati; phylum Pseudomonadota; class Gammaproteobacteria; order Alteromonadales; family Pseudoalteromonadaceae; genus Pseudoalteromonas; species Pseudoalteromonas sp. S1650. The sequence goes on from NZ_PNDF01000010.1 coordinate 94,876, forward strand.
GTTGTTTTTTCCTGCGCTATCTATGCGTTGTAAAATAAGATTTGAACACAATTACTGTGTTTATGAAAGACTAAAAGCAAGAAACCGAGCACTAGGCTCGGTTTGCTTGAATCATACATCTGTATGTGGGGGTTAGGCAGTTAATCGTTGCTTGATTAAGCCAGAAATCTTACCTAAATCGGCACGACCTTCAGCTTTGCTTTTGATAACTCCCATTACCTTACCCATGTCTTGCATACCCGCTGCGTTTGTATCAGCTATAGCCGAGTCAATAAGAGCAATGATTTCTTCTTCACTCAATTGTTGAGGTAAGAATTCTTCAAGTGCTTTAATCTCACTGGCTTCAATTTCAGCTAAATCTTCACGACCCGCATCAATGTACTGGGTGTAAGAATCGCGACGTTGCTTAACAAGCTTTACTAAAACAGCGGTAATACCGTCGTCATCAAGTGTAATTTGCTCGTCAATCTCACGTTGCTTGATTGCAGCAAGTACCATGCGGATAGGTTTAAGACGTTCTTTGTCTTTTGCCTTCATCGCATCTTTTTGCGCATCTTTTAGCGTTAATAAAAGGCTCATTTATACAAGACCAAATACTGATTAGTATAATTTAACGCGACGTGCGTTATCGCGAGAAAGCTTCTTCATGTGACGCTTTACTGCAGCAGCTTTTTTACGCTTACGCTCAGCTGTTGGTTTTTCATAGTGCTCGCGACGACGAACTTCTGAAAGGATACCTGCTTTTTCACATGAACGCTTGAAGCGACGAAGTGCTACGTCAAACGGTTCGTTCTCTCTTACTTTAATTACTGGCATTAAAAATTCACCTACCTAAATAATGAGCGTTGCTCAAGTTGATCGAATAACGACCAAGTGGTTCAAAAATGGTGCGGTATTGTAATCCGAAGCAACACCACATGTAAAGAATAATATTAACAGAAACTAGGTTTGCAAAACAGTGTTAATTTGTCTGGCGTTGATATAGCCGACAAATTACTTGTCCGGCAGTTTTTTCTTTTAAAAGCATCCAGTTATCTGGTGAGCTTAGGTCGCTTAGTTCGCTTTCGACCTCAACATATATAAGTGCTTGGGCAGATAACCAGTTATTTTTTTCGAGTAAAAAACAACTTTTTTCAGCCAAGTTTTGTCGAAATGGCGGGTCAACAAAAATTAGATCAAATTGCTCGTTTTGCGTCTTTTGTTCTAATAATGAAAGGCTATTGCCTTGTTTTACGACGGCATTATCCAATTTAAGCATGTTAATGTTTTCTTTTAGCTGGCTAGCGGCACTTTTATCTAGTTCGAAAAACACAGCATGATCAGCAAAGCGCGATAAAGCTTCAAACCCTAAGCCGCCAGAACCAGCAAAGCAGTCAAGAACAGCTGCGCCTCGGGTATCTTGCATGAGCCAGTTAAATACTGTTTCTTTTATACGGTCTGTGGTTGGACGCAAGCCTTGCACATCTTTTACTGGTAATTTTCTACCGCGAAATTGCCCACTAATAATACGAATAAAACCATTTGCTGATTTATTGTTCGCTGCTTTTGCTTGGCGGTTAGCTGTTGATTTTTTTCTCATTTAACTCACTAATCATTGGTAACTGACCCCTAGCTCAGATAATATTGTATGCAATAGCTAGCGTGTCATTTTTCTACTGCGCTAAAAGTGATAGTATTGCGACCTTAGCGATAGATGGTACCTGTTTATGTTTGGCTAAAAAGCTGAACTGTCACCAAACTATTATTCATGTAAGTTTATCAGATTTTTATAAGTGGTTATTAGCAAGTATGGCAAAAAAAAGTAAATTCCTGTCTTGGTTTGGTTTTGGCAAATCAGATAAGCAACAAGCAGAGCAAGCAGCAAAAGAGGCTGATAACCAGAAGCAAATAGAAGAACAACAGCGAATTGAAGCCGAAAAGGCAGAAGCTGAACGTTTAGAGCAAGAACGTAT
>NZ_PNDF01000100.1:0-10102 GCF_005887195.1 Pseudoalteromonas sp. S1650
CGCAACCAACTGAAATTAAAGATTAAAATTAAATGAGTTTGATAAGTAGGCACGCGAAAGCGTGTTTTTTTATGCCTGAAATTCAGATTCATAACCCGAAGGTCGTCGGTTCGCCCTCAAAACTCACAGCTCCCGCAACCAACTGAAATTGAAGATTAAAATTAAATGAGTTTGATAAGTAGGCACGCGAAAGCGTGTTTTTTTATGCCTGAAAAAGTAAGTCTTAAGTAATCATACCACAATCAGTTTGAAGCCGAATCGTGTTATTTGTAGGCTTTAGCCAAGGCCTACTTCAGCGCCGAAAAACATTTCACGGCTAAAGTCGTTCTCATGTTTTGATGTAGGCGTGAAATTTATTTCGCGCGTTATCTTTTGAATATTGCACGATATAAAATCGCGCCTACAATGCTCGCTTACCGCTATGATAACTCACGCCTAGCATGCTTAAGGTAAGCTTGTAGACTTTCTTGCCAAAGTATTAGGGCTTCGGTTAATAGTTCTTTTAAGGGCTTGTTATCAAGTAACTTACGTTCGATGCGCTTCAGCTCTGTACCGTATCGATTAAATCCTAGCTGCAATGCTGTGCTTGCTTGACGGTGAATCAGTTTGATGCACTGCTCTTTGTCATCATCTACAAGTTGTTGACAACGAATGAGTTTATTTCTAGCAGATAAAACAAACTCATTGTAAATCGATGATACCTCATCCTCGCTGAATGAGCTTATCAATGTAGCAGCTGCCGTTTCATCGTAAAGTGTATCTCGTAATTCCACCGCGATACTCGCAGATTGGTTTGTTTGTGAATCGCTCAGAGCTTGACGTAATTTCTGCTGCTTTATTGGTTTGCCTACAATATCTTTTATACCTAGTGATAAATACTCTTTTACTTCATCTGGACTGAGGCTAGCGGTAAATGCTAATACTGGCGTGCGTTGATTTAAATGGTCGATATTTTTTAGCTTTTTTAAGACTTCTTGCCCTGTTAAATCAGGCAAATTCATATCGAGTAATACCACATCAAAGTGATGTTTTTGCATCAGTTCAATTGCGCTATTGCCATCTTTTGCAAGTTTTATCTTGTGCTCATCATCAGCCATAAATTCGATGGCAATTTTCTGATTTAAATCGAGATCTTCAACTAATAACACGTCTAGGCCAGTAACATAATCCTTTGATTGGTGACGCTGTTCAACTAAGCTAAGCTCACCAATAGCAAGTGAAATATCAAAGCTGAAAGTGCTGCCTTTTTTAAGCTCACTTTCTATGTTGAGTTTACTGCCTAACTTTTCGAGTAGCCGGCTGGTAATTGCTAAGCCAAGGCCTGTGCCTCCTTTCTCTTTACCTGCACTACTTTGCACGTATGGTTCAGTGAGGTAGGCTATTTCTTCATCTTCAATACCAGGGCCAGAGTCAATCACACTTACTCTAACTAGGTGGTCTAGTTGGCCTTCATTAAGAAGCTTCACATGAATCTTTACGGCTCCTTGGTCAGTAAACTTAATTGCGTTACCTACTAAGTTTATAATAACTTGCCTGAGTTTTTGTTGGTCGCAGTAATAACATGCCTGTTCTGGCAAATCATATATCAACTCAAACTTTAAGTGTTTTTGTTCTGCTAGGGGGCTGAGAAGTAGGCAAAGATTATTTAGCCAAGTTTTAAACTCAACATCCTCTTCATAGAGTGCTTCATCTCGTTGATCTAAGCTGGCGTAGTCGAGAACTTTATCTACTAATAAATTTAATGATTCAGCGGAGTTAATAATTGCTTCGCAATAAGGTTTATCACGGGGGTCACTCGATTGGTTCATGATCAACTGTGCACTACCTAAAATACCGTTTAACGGTGTGCGAATTTCATGACTAATAGTTGATAAGAACAAACCTCTTATTTCTAAATCTTTATGGGCTTTTTCGGTGAGTTGATTAAGGTTTTGCTCACGCCTTTCATTACATAGTAGTGCCATGCCTGTAGCATAGAACATTGGAGCTATTACGCCATTAATAAATAAAGTGAAACTAAACCAGTCTGCAGATAATAGGTTGGCGGTTGTAATATCTCCCATCATTAAAGTACGGCCAGTAAACACCGCTAGGATAATGCTGAGAATTAAAATATAAACAATACTGCCATTAGGGTAACTTTTACGGCCATTACGAATAAACAAAGCCAGTAAAAACAATGATTCAACAATATGTTGAAGGTCAGAAACCAATATTCGGCTGCGTAACTCTGCGCTGTCAGTAGCAAGGTAAATCATAGTGATAGCTAAAGCGACTGTGATCGAAACAAAGGTTTTAAAGCCAACGCATTTGGCATTCAAAAACTGACAAATTGCGAGTACATGGATGATTGAGGCACTAAACAGTAGAGTATTTGCAATGGCAACACTGGCAAGGTTATTAATATGGCCATGTAGTGCAAAACTCATTACTGATGCAAACATCACAAGTGGATAAAAAATATAGAGTAAGGTGCCCGGAGTCTTATTGTTGGTTCGCCAAGTAAGGTAATTAAGAAGGGTCATTACTGCCATCATGGCAGCGCTGGCGTAATATAAAGTAGCTGAGTCGAGCATTGTATTTCCAGTGTTTGGCAATCAGTTTGAGCATAAAGTCAATTACAGTGATTAGCAACCAGAAACAAAAACAGACGCAGTAGCGTCTGTTTTAACAAGTAGGGTATTTCGTTTAACGAATTTCGTCAGGAATATTTTGCTGAGCCCAAGATAGTAACTCAATACGATTACGACACTTAGTTTTTCTAAATGCACTGTATAAGTGAGTTTTCACTGTATGCGGACTAATACTTAAATCTTCAGCAATTTCTTTGTTTTTCGAACCTTTACTCATTAATGAAATAATAGCTTTTTCACGTTTGGTAAGCTTAACTGGTTCGATATCACCGTCTGTTAATTTATGTAGTGCGTCTTTGTTAAACTGCAACATACGGTTAAGTGCATTACACATAATATCACGACGGTACCAGAGTTGGTCTTCAAGTAACAAACGAATGCCTTTCATTAGCACATCGGCGTTATCCGTGGTGTAAAATACACCTCTTATGCCACTTAGAAGAGCGCGATTAGCTAGTTCTGGGTTTTCATCTAGATTAAATAAAACAATATCGCATTTAATTCGTAGATTAACTAATTGCTCCTTTAGTTTTCCCCACGGATCTGTACTTGACGTTTCAATGAATAGCAATCGTGTGCCTTCAGGTACTTCAGAAATATCAGTACCAGTTGTCACAGTAAGTCCTTGTGTTTTTAACAATGGTTCTAATACATTTACACCAATCGTGTTAATCGGTTCTGGATCTAATAATAAAAAGGCTGAACTACTCATATTTATTCACTCTTGAAAAAAGTTGACAATTGCATCCTATCACGCAATCCACCCCTTTCGTATTAGAAATTTCTGAGACTTGTGCAGGAAAAGTACAGTTTGTGTCTATTTTGTGTCAAAAAATACAGCTAGTTAACTAATTGCAATACATTAACTAGCTGATCTGTCACTATTATAGACAAAAACAGTATCTTTGTTCTACCTTTTACATATTTTTACATACTAAAATATTAGAGATTGGTTTTTTTCTTGTCTTGATACGGAGGCCAGCCCATTGTTTTACCTGCCAGCATATGTAGGTGTATATGGTACACAGTTTGTCCGCCATGGTCATTACAGTTCATTACGACGCGAAAACCGTCTTCACTAAAGCCAAACTGTTTGGCAAGTTTGGCAGCAACCACATATAAATGACCGACTAAAGATGCATTTTCTTCTGTAACATCATTAATCGTCGCTATTGGTGTTTTTGGGATGATCAGCACATGAAAAGGGGCTTGTGGGTTAATATCTTTAAAAGCTAAAGACAACTCGTCTTCATATACAATATCAGCAGGGATCTCTCGGTTAATAATCTTTGTAAAAATAGTCTCTTGGCTCATACTTAGCTCTCTTATAAATGTGGTTAAATGACCGCCCACTAATGACAAACTTTATTTGCAGTGTCAAACTGAAACTGCCGTAAATTGAACAACCAAGGAGTGAACATGCGTAAGTTAGTATTACTGAGTAGTGCGTTAATGCTATTAAATAGTTTAAGTAGTGTCGCTGAGACTATTCACTTTCCAGAAGAGTTTGTACCTTTACAAGTCGGAGAGCGACTTATTGAGCAGTCGTTTTTCAGTCGTGTTGACGATGTTGAACTTGCTCCTGGTACTTACCAAGTGAAGATGAAATATACCGATCTTTACGAGCAAGGTTATGATGACCACCAAGTTGTTGAGTCAGAGCCATTCTGGGTTGAGCTCACAGTAGAGAGCGGCAAAAACTATGACCTAGTGTTTAATCGTGCCAGTAATGCTGTTGCGGCAGAAGTGTTTGCTGAATCACCGCAAGTAAGCTTAAAAGCCAAGGGCAGTGAACTTGCTGTGCCACTATCGATAGTTAGCTATCGTGCAGCTAGCGCGCCTGCACAAGCTGTAGCCAGTGCCCCAGTTGCTGCTACAAGTACAAGCAACAAGCCTGCGACTGCTGTCCCTGTCACATTGCCTGCAAAAGTACCCGGCGGACAAGCGGGTTTGAAAAATATGCCAAGTGCGGCTGCGATGCTTGAGTTTTGGTGGCAACAAGCAAGCCCAGAAGAGCGCCGTGCGTTCTTACAAAAAGTAAGTAACTAATAAAATAATTAAAAAAGGCGCTGATTGCAGCGCCTTTTTTGTGTTTGATGACTTACTTGGCAAATAAGTCGTCAACAGTACCTTGTGCAAGCGGGTGGTAACCCGGACGTGCTTTTAAGTACACATCATGCGCCCAGTCTTTTTTACCGTTTTTAATAAGTGCTTTATAGAGTGGCACAATTAATTTACGACGACCGATGCCTGATAGGTGTTCATCAAGCGCTGGGTAAATTGGTTGATAACCATTACCTACCGCTAGCATAAACCATGCGAAAGCACGCTCTGCATTCGTTGACTGTGTTAGGTTGAATTGGTTATCAAGCTCAGTCATTTTTTCGATGCTTAAATCGCGAGGTAGGTTATTCAAAAAGTGTAGCCACTCGTGAACTGACCAATCCGCTGTTGGCAATTGGGCTGCGCTAATTTCGCCGTTTAACCATGTTTTGGTTACAGCATCAACTTTATCGAAGGCATCAGACGTTGGGTTAGGAGCATCGCTTGGTAAACCAGGCTCAAAGATCCACTCATTAACTTTATCCATGCTCACAACGCCTGGATATTTTTCGATCAAGTTAGCTTTTAAGTAAGTAACAAATTGCGCTGTTGTAAGCGACTTAAACGCAAATTGGTCAAAGTAACCCTTTACGAATGGGTCAAACTTATCACGGCCAAATTTGTTTTCTAAATAAATTAAGAAAAGTTGACCTTTAGTGTAAGGCACCGAGCTAAATGCATCATCAGGATCGCGGCCATTAAGTTTTAAGTTAAGTCGCGTATCTGGTGCTGGTAGAGTTTTAAGTAATGCACGTAAGCCGGCTGCATCAAGCGCTTGTTCCATAACTGCACGGTCACGACCAAACACTTCTTCCATAATGCGGTTTTCAACGTAAGACGTGAAACCTTCGTTTAGCCATAAATCTTCCCATGTCGCATTGGTTACTAAGTTACCAGACCAAGAGTGAGCAAGCTCGTGAGCAATTAGGTTTACTAAGCTTTTATCGCCAGCAACAACCGTTGGTGTAATGAATGATAAACGTGGGTTTTCCATGCCACCAAATGGGAAGCTTGGCGGTAGCATTAATAAGTCATAACGACCCCATGCGTATTCGCCGTACATCGCGTTAGTTTTATCGATCATCGCTTGCGTGTCGTTAAACTCAGCAACTGATGCATCTAAAATTGTTGGCTCAGCAAAGATACCCGTTTGCTTAGTCATAGCTTTAAATTCTAAATTACCAGCACCAATTGCGATTAAGTATGGCGAAATTGGTTGTGGCATATTAAAGAGATAATCGCCGTCCTTATAAAGTGCATCTTTGTTATCAGCACTCATTACCGCACGAATGTCTTTAGGAGTGTGAATACGTGCCGAGTAGGTTACGCGCATTGCTGGCGTATCTTGTACTGGGATCCAACTACGAGCATGAATTGCTTGTGATTGGCTGTACATAAATGGGTGTGATTTACTGGCTGTTTGCTCTGGCGTTAACCACTGTAAACCTGAAGCTTCTGGGCGGCTGTTGTAATAAATACGTGCTTTAACCGCTTGGCTTTTAAATTTAATTGTTAATTTTGAGCCCTTCACGTCATCACGTGCAGCAAGGGTGAAGTCAGCTTTGTGCCAGCTGCCTTTTTGATCTTGATACATTACTTTGTCGATATCTAAATCGCGTGTATCAAGTACCAGTGTTTTGCTTGTTGCATTGTGCCAATCTAGCGTGTGCTCAACAAAACCTTCTAGTTGTTTGTCATCAAAATCAACATCTAAATCTAGTAGTAGGTGAGTGGTTGTTACGTCATCTAAGTTTGCGTAAGTGTGCTGGCTGATTGCATCTGCAGTTGCTTGAGAGCAAGCACCGACCATAGCAAGACTTAAAAGTAATGGTTTAAACTTCATAATAACCCTGGAACGGAAATGAAAAAGAGCCCGTTTTATAACATGATTAGTGCAGTGGGTTGAGTGATTTTTACAATCTAATGCGTATTTTGCGACGATAGGTTACACTAATGCGATTAGTTACCGGTAACCTTTGAGGCGTTTTGTGGCTCAGTCCCTGCAATCTTTTCATACCTTTTCTTTGCCAAGCCAATGCCAGCATTTTTATCAAATTGATGAAGTGAATCAGCTTTTAAGCACAGACTTTTCTGGGCCATTTTGTATTTTAGGTGAAGGCAGTAATACGGTGTTTTTATCTGACTACCAAGGTGCTGTGATCCACATGAATACGAAGGGCATCGACATAGAGCAGCAAAACGATGGCTTTTTATTACACATTGCAGCCGGAGAAAACTGGCACCAATTAGTTGCTATGGCTATTGCTAATGACATGCCTGGGCTTGAAAACCTTGCTTTAATACCTGGAACGGTTGGTGCTGCACCAGTGCAAAATATAGGTGCTTACGGTGTAGAACTTGAAAAGTTTGTGAGTTATGTCGACTACTTTGATATTGCAACCAAAACGATAAAGCGCTTAACTAAAGGCGAATGCCAATTTGGCTATCGTGACTCTATCTTCAAGCATGCACTGAAGAACAAAGCTGTAATCACCCAAGTAGGGCTGCTGTTACCTAAAAAATGGCAGCCAGTGCTGAGTTATGGACCATTGCAACAGCTTTCAGAACCCTCTCCACAGCAGGTATTTGAGCAAATCATCACGACCAGAAACAGCAAACTACCAAACCCCAGTGAACTTGCGAATGCAGGCAGTTTTTTCAAAAACCCAGTGATCAGGAATGAGCAACTTGCTTTACTTTTAAAAAGCTACCCAGAGCTACCTCATTACTTTGTGGATGCTGAGCATCATAAAGTCGCAGCAGGGTGGTTGATTGAGCAAGCTGGGTTAAAAGGTTTTAAGGTCGCCGGTATTGAAGTGCATCAGCAGCAAGCGTTAGTGCTAGTAAACCATGGTAACAGTAAAGGTGATGACTTAATTGCCATGGTAAAGCATGTACAACAACAGATTTGGCATAAATATCAGATTGCTTTACAGCATGAAGTACGCCTGATCAATGCTGAACATGAATGCCACATTGAATTGGGAGCTTCATCATGAAAGCGCCAGATGGAAATAAGCTCGCTATTTTACAAGCTTTAAATACCGGTGGTTTTATTTCTGGTCAGCAATTGGGCGAGCAGCTCGGTATTAGCCGTGCAGCAGTGGGTAAACATATTCATTCTTTGCAGGAGATGGGGCTCGATATATTTAAGGTTACGGGTAAAGGGTATTGCCTAAATAATAGTGCAGGCTTACTGAACAAAGATAAGATCGGTCTGCATTATAATGAGTTAGGTGGCAGCACCGCTAATGTTGAAGTGCAGCCTATTATTGACTCAACCAACAGTGAGTTAATGCGCCGTTTGCAAACAGAAGTATCACTGCCATCTGGAAGCGTATTAGTCGCAGAAATGCAGCAAGCGGGAAGAGGGCGCCGTGGGCGCGTTTGGCAATCTCCATTTGGCGCAAACTTATACTTTAGTTACTTTTGGCGTTTGGATGATGGTTTGCAAGCTGCTATGGGGGTATCTATTGCTGTTGGGCTTGCTGTTTACGATACGCTTAAAGCCTTATATCAATTGAATGTAGAGCTTAAGTGGCCAAACGATATCTACTTAAACCGTGAAAAATTAGCGGGTGTATTAGTTGAGCTTGATGGTCAGCCGCAGGGGCCTTGCCAGCTTGTAATAGGTATAGGTATCAATTTACATATGCCAGAAAGTGTTAGCCAACACATAGATCAAGCATGGACTGATTTAAGCCAGCATGTACAGGGATTAGATAAAAACAAGCTGGTGGCCTATTTGTGCTTTTATTTAGAAAAACGCTTAGCTCAGTATCAGCAATCAGGTTTAAACGATATGTATCTACAGTGGAATCAATTAAATGCATTTGCTGGTGAGTGTGTTGAGCTCAATACGGGTCATCGTAGCTGGCGTGGTATTTGTGAAGGAATTGATAACCAAGGTGGCGTGCGTATTCGCCAAGACGGCGAAGTGAAAAGTTATTATGGTGGTGAAATTTCATTACGTAAGGCTGAGCTATGAAACTATTAGTGGATGTTGGCAATACCGCCATTAAAGCCGTTTTGTTTGATGGTAAGGATTATCAAGCTTGTGAGCTCAGTAATTTACCTTGGTCACAAATAACAGAGCTGGTCTATGCCTGTGTGGGTAACACCGAGTTACTTAAACCGTTATTAGCACAGGCGCAGCAATATGCCGTTCCTTATTTTGAAGCAGAGGTGACCGCTAAACTCGCTACGTTAACCTGTGCATACCAGCAGTTTCAAAACCTAGGAATTGATCGCTGGCTCGCGGTAATAGCTGCGTATGTCGAATATCCCGAGCAAAACTGCATTATTATTGATGCCGGTACTGCAACGACAATTGATGTGCTAAACCAAGAAGGTGCGCATCTAGGTGGTTGGATCTTACCTGGCCTTGATTTAATGACCTCTTCACTTACCCAAAATACGCAACGTGTGTTTGATGATGAGCAAATCCCATTTACGACTGAGTTAGGGCGTAATACGCCAAATGGCCTAAAAAATGGTGCCATGGTTGCTACTCTAGGCGCAATCGAGCAGGCAAAAAAACACCTTAACCAACAGGATTGCCAGTTAATATTTGCTGGTGGTTATGGAAAGCTGTTAGCAGATACATATAGAGATGCTAAGTTTGACAGCTTGCTCGTATTTAAAGGACTGAATTATTGGCGTGAATTAGCTATAAAGCAGTAAAAATACGGCAATTTGCCTGAATAGTGAGCGTTTAACACATAAATTCACATTTTTTTTAATTTTATGGTTGCATCACAATAAACCTTACCTTAGAATCTCGCCCCGTACTAAAGCAGTGCCGACTTAGCTCAGTTGGTAGAGCAACTGACTTGTAATCAGTAGGTCATCCGTTCAACTCGGATAGTCGGCACCACTTTCCTTTTACCGGAAGTGACTTAGTAAAGAATTTTCGTGGAGGGGTTCCCGAGCGGCCAAAGGGATCAGACTGTAAATCTGACGGCTCAGCCTTCGCTGGTTCGAATCCAGCTCCCTCCACCACTTTATTCTTGACGGTTAGAGGTAGTTTAAGAACAGGTTCCTATGCGGGCATCGTATAATGGCTATTACCTCAGCCTTCCAAGCTGATGATGCGGGTTCGATTCCCGCTGCCCGCTCCAGACTTCTGGTGTTGCTGATATAGCTCAGTTGGTAGAGCGCACCCTTGGTAAGGGTGAGGTCGGCAGTTCAAATCTGCCTATCAGCACCAGTATCGAGAACTCATCTTAATTTCTTCCTTTATCTGTCAGAAAAAACTATTTGAAATTTGAAAAAATTAAATTAATCTACCCTCGGTGGATTATTTTCATATGTAATCTAGATACACAAAACTGATAGGTTCCGTCATGGCAAAAGAAAAGTTTGAA
>NZ_PNDF01000101.1:0-474 GCF_005887195.1 Pseudoalteromonas sp. S1650
GCACGAAAACGCATGCGATTGCTCGCAGTGTCTTTATTTTATGAGGGTAATAGCCGAACCGATATTGCAAAACGTCTAAACACTGCAAGAAGTAGTGTGAATAAATGGGTTTCTAGTTACCTAGAGTATGGGCTTGATGGTTTAGACAATAAGCCTATTCAAGGACGTCCATCAAGGCTGCAACAGCGGCAACTTGAACAACTGTCTGAATTTATAAAGCGCACGAACACAGAACTACGTGGTGGCCGCCTTACCGGTGAAGACATTGTGCATTACATTCACACTGAATTTGGTGTTCATTACCACTTAAATCATGTCTATAAAATTCTAAAGCAACTTGGCTTTAGTTGGATCACAAGCCGCTCTAAACACCCAAAACAATCATTACAGAGCCAAGAGGCTTTTAAAAAACTTCCAACTGGAAACGATCCTTCACACACCAGGACACCTTCCTCTTGATCGGATCGACGAATG
>NZ_PNDF01000102.1:0-1092 GCF_005887195.1 Pseudoalteromonas sp. S1650
AATACTATGAATAACGCTTTTTATGACAGCGTAACGAACAGAAGTTAAGTTACTAAAGTAGACATTTACTTGATATCAGATTTCCAGATTTATTAATTTGCTCAAAAGAGCGAATTAAAACCAAATTTGCTTGGTGACAATAGCGTTTTGGACCCACCTGACCCCATGCCGAACTCAGTAGTGAAACGAAACAGCGCCGATGATAGTGTAGCAGCTGCTATGTGAAAGTAGGTCATCGCCAGGCTCCAAATAAGAGAAAGCCCGATTCGAAAGAGTCGGGCTTTTTTGCGTTTGGAGCTTTCAGCCAGGTAGGTTGGGTAGAGCGGAGCGAAACCCAACATAATCCATATGACCCTCTTCATAACCCATGGTTAAAAATTCTTAAAATCTCTATTGGTCTAACAACTTGGCGAGCTCTAAAATGGCTTACTTCACTTTGCGCTAATTCGTCTTTTATTAATGAGCTTTATCTCTTCATTCTGCATGACGAATTATACCATTCCGCTTAAATATCTGATCTAATATAGGCTATATAAAATCACCGGCTAATAACATTGAATTCAAACATATCTGAACAGCTTTTAGCGCTTTCTCGAAAAGAACCAAACGCACGAAAACGCATGCGATTGCTCGCAGTGTCTTTATTTTATGAGGGTAATAGCCGAACCGATATTGCAAAACGTCTAAACACTGCAAGAAGTAGTGTGAATAAATGGGTTTCTAGTTACCTAGAGAATGGGCTGGGTGGTTTAGACAATAAGCCTATTCAAGGACGTCCATCAAGGCTGCAACCGCAGCAACTTGAACAACTGTCTGAATTTACAAAGCGCACGAACACAGAGCTTCAAGGTGGGCGCCTTACCGGTGAAGACATTGTGCATTACATTCACACTGAATTTGGTGTTCATTACCACTTAAATCATGTCTATAAAATTCTAAAGCAACTTGGCTTTAGTTGGATCACAAGCCGCTCTAAACACCCGAAACAATCATTACAGAGCCAAGAGGCTTTTAAAAAACTTCCAACTGGAAACGATCCTTCACACACCAGGACACCTTCCTCTTGACCGTATCGACGTATGGTTTCAGGAC
>NZ_PNDF01000103.1:0-435 GCF_005887195.1 Pseudoalteromonas sp. S1650
ATATTAGATCAGATATTTAAGCGGAATTTTTTAAATTCTGCAGCTGTATCGTATGTGTGCCAGCCTGCGCCATCTATTATCACGACAGCGTGTCTTCCAACAGGTGTCGCGTGTGATATCTGGCGCATATGCTGCGTCATTGCTTCTTTATTTACGAATGGGCTAACTAACGCTTCTGTTTGGCCTGTGGCTGGACATACCGCGCCAAATAAGTATCCATAGTCAAATTGCTGTTGTTTTACAATCCGTGGCCGAGTGCCTGTTTCAGCCCAAATGCGCGTAGTCGGATTTTGCTGGCCAAATCGTGCTTCGTCCTGAAACCATACGTCGATCCGATCAAGAGGAAGGTGTCCTGGTGTGTGAAGGATCGTTTCCAGCTGGAAGTTTTTTAAAAGCCTCTTGGCTCTGTAATGATTGTTTTGGGTGTTTAGAGCG
>NZ_PNDF01000104.1:0-1625 GCF_005887195.1 Pseudoalteromonas sp. S1650
TGTGAACTACTCGCGCCTAAAGGCATCGAGCTTCCAAGATAATAGCCTAAGCTACTAACCTTTCTTTTTTGACGCTTCGTTGGACACCGCTAGTCGAGCTTTTGACTCGGCTAGTCTTACGATTGCCTCCACGTCCACTATCTGCCTGAGTTATTAGAACTCCATCGCCAGACAACACCGTTCCAGTGTCTAATATTAGGTTAATTGCCCGTTTCTTTATGACCTTTGATGCATTGTTATCTGCATTGTCAGTATTGCCACAGTTACCGCACACAAATAGCTCTTGTGATTTACGGTTGTCGGGGTGAGTGTGATCGCATTCAGCGCACTCCTGACTGGTATGCGGGGCGGGTATTTTGAAGACGGCTTTTCCTGCTTGGTAGGCCTTGTATTTGGTGTAAATCTCTATGATGTGCCAGCCAACGTTTAAAATAGACTTGTTTAGCCCAGCCTTTTGTTTGGCTTTGTTTGACACATACCGACCTTGTTCATCCTGCTTCGCCTTTGGCTTGCGCGTCATGCTTGAGGTTCGTAAAGCCTCGAACACTATAACCTTAGCCTTGCTTTCGATTAACGAACGACTTGTTTTATGTGCAAAATCGTTTCGAATATTCGCCTTTTTAGCATGGTGCGTAGCAATGCGATGTTTGGTTTTGTTTCTTCGGCTAGAGCCTTTTTTCTGGCGTGATAACTTGCGTTGAAGTCGCTTGATATAGCGGTCAGCTTTGGTCATGTTCGATTTCTGGTTTTCGCAGAAATCGAACGTTATAGAGCCTGCGTGAACAGGAATTGCCACGCCACGATCTACACCAATAGTATGTTCTTCCAGATATTTTTTGGTTGAACCCTGCAAGAATTCCAAATGTTCAGCATTGCTAGGAAGTTCTTCTTCGCTATTGCCGTCTTCATAACAGAAAGATACATAATATTGACCACGCTCTTTGCGCACATATAGCGAGTTTGGGATCTCGAACTTGCCATGCGCTTTAAAGGATAAGTAACCAATATTATTAGTCTTCGTGCCGATAAATAGTCGTAAGTTTCCATCTTCGCAACGTTCGAAGCTGAACACCTCACGAGTAAGATAGATGCTACCTCGGTCAGTTTTAGGTTTGCGCTTAGGTCGCCCACACACGCCTTTCATGAATTTTTGGTAAGTCTGATACCAGTTAACCGCACTGTTTCGGATAATCTGACTAGGGCATCGAGATAGCCAAGGGGTTAACTCCTTCGACTTGAATTGTGATGTTTTCTGGTCAATTGGGGCATAAGTGCCCGTTGGGTAGTATTTACGTGCAAAGGTGCGGTAATACTTTTCTTCGTCAACTTTGGCATTCCAAATACTGCGTGCGCAACCCATCCACTGGCTTAAAACCAGTTTTTGATGTGATGTTGGGTTAGCACGTAGCTTAATGCCAGTTAGCATGGTCTTTCCGTAGGTTGTCAATTGCGGTAACTATTATTACACTTAGCGTTAAATTGTCAATCTAGTCTATGAGTAAAATGTACGAATGGAGAACAGGCAGAAGCTGCCTATTTAAAAACAATGCTCATCTAGTATTTGTTACAAAATACCGAAGAGACGTTTTCACTAAAGAGATGTTAGATAGAACAAAAGAGATAAT
>NZ_PNDF01000105.1:0-2503 GCF_005887195.1 Pseudoalteromonas sp. S1650
GTAAGCGTAACTAATAGCACACATTAACGGTAATTGGTTTTCTCGGGTGGATCAATTTTGTTGACCATTTAACCGGCCAAGTAATTGGCGCTAGGGCTGATCAGTTTTACTCCGTTGCCGCCGTATTAACGCTTAATGAGATATTCCAAGGTAGCAGATGGTCCAGATCATCGCCATCGCTTATCAGTGGCAATTGCTTGAACAGAGCCATGAGGTAATCCACCGGCATGAGGCCGTTGGCTTTGGCGGTTTCAACCACGCTATAGAGTATGGCGCTGGCTTGTGCACCACCGCGTGATTTTGAGAACAGCCAAGCTTTGCGGCCAATAACGAACGGTTTAATGGCGCGTTCTGCACGATTGTTGTCGATAGCGACAGCACCGTTGGCTAAATATACCTGTAACTTGCTCCATTGCCCGAGCGTGTAATGAATGGCTTTACCGAGCAGCGACTGGTTATTGACGCTAAGTGCTGACTTGTCGAGCCAGTCTTTAAGTTTATTCATGATTGGCAGCGACAGCTCTTGCCGGGCTGCATGCTTGGCTTCAATGGTGTAGTCGCGAATGCGCTGTTCAATACCATAGAGCTTTTGGATAAAACTCAACGCTTGGTCAGCTTTACCGGTTTTATTTTTGCCTTGTACGGCCTTGGCTTCAATAAACTTACGCCGTGCATGCGCCCAACAACCAGCAAGCTGTGCATCGGTTTTCTCATAGCCTTGATAACCGTCCACTTGCAACGGGCCTTGGTAGCCTTGCAAAAAGTGAACTGGATGTGAGCTGCCACGACCATCTTGGTAGTCGTACAAAACGATATTGGGTGATCCGTCGGGTTTAGGTTTGTCGGTGCCACAACCATACACCCACATGTAACACTTGGATTTATCGACATCGAGCACGTTCACCGTCGTCTCATCCGCCCACAGCATCGGTTGCTCAAGTAGTATGTCATGCATTCGCTGGTATATCGGCCTGAGCTTTTCACTCACTTTTAAGAGCCAACGGCTCATGGTTTGGCGATTCAGTTCAATACCGAACTGCTTAAATAAGGCTTCTTGGCGATAAAGCGGTAAGCCAAACTGGAACTTGGCGCTGATAATTTGTGCAAGTAAGCTTGGGCTGGCAATGCTCTTTGGTAAAATGCTTAGCGGCACCGGTGCGATTTTAATGGTCGTTTCAGTGCCGTGCTTTTCACATAAGCGGCAGCTGTATTTCGGCCGCACGTGGCGCAGCACTTTAATGGTCGCCGGAATAAATTCAAGCTCTTCGCTGGTTTCTTCACCCATACGGTGCAAGTCATGGCCACAGCAATCGCAGACTTTATCTTCGTCAGGAATATCGTGAAGCACGTCTTCACGCGGCAATGAAGCATCAATGCTTGGCCGGCGTGTTTTCTTACGCGTGTAAGTAATGGTTGCGTCAGCGGCGATTTCATCTACTTCAGGTTCAAGCAATGCTTCAAGTTCGTTAAACAACGAGCCTTGACCAGGTAAACTTTCCGTACTCGCGGCAAAGCGCTTTTGTAGCGATAATTGCCATTGCTCCATCATGTGGCGTAGCTTTTGCTGTAACCCTTGATTTTCAGATTGCAGTTTGAGAACCATTTTTTTCAGGCTCTCAACATCATCTGGGAGTGGCTTTTTATCGTGTGTTTTCATGGGGCACATTATACCCCATCTACCTGCTGTAATCCGCTATTTTAAAGGGTTCTCTTAGACCGATTGGTGTTCGATCATCAGCTGTTATGCAGGATCCTTATAAGGCAATTTAGGATCATATTGTGCTGCTAAAATGCAGCGGTTGATGGCCTTTCATGAGCGTAATATCAAGGCCTTCAAGTAGCCATTGCCACTGTTGTGGTGACAGGTTTAACACACTACCGTTGAGCTTACGCGGCCATTTAAACTTGTTTTTCTCAAGGCGTTTGTACCACAAGCAAAAACCGGTTTTATCCCAGTACAGTGCTTTGACTTTGTCGCGCTGGCGATTACAAAATACAAACAGCGCACCGCTAAACACCGGCAGCTCCATTTCGGCTTCGACAATGGCACTGAGGCCATTGATACTTTTCCGAAAATCAACCGGCTGCTTATACAAATAAATCGCCGAAGGTTCTACGAACATTTTCATGCAGCAAGCGACTTCACTAACTGCGCCAACCAATGTGGCTCAACGTGCAGCGGCAAGGTAAGTGCTAGGCCGCCATAATTTAGCGTCAGTGAATGATGGTTCGTCTGCATCACTTGTTGCGCTTGCACAAAACCGTTATCGTTTTGTTCGAGCAGCTCACGACGACGCTTGCTAAAGTATGCTGGGTTTAAATCTCGTTCTGTACAAAATGCTGCTTGGGTTTGACCGCTTTGCTCAAATGCTTCGAACAGCTCAAGCCACTGAGCATGGCTGCGATGGGTACGACTCATAAATCACCTCGTTAGTTGAAACGTGGTGATAAATTAGGCCATCTGCAAAAACATGCCTAGGTGTGGTTGCTGTTACGGTTACAG
>NZ_PNDF01000106.1:0-5806 GCF_005887195.1 Pseudoalteromonas sp. S1650
ATATTATATATATCAATTCTATAATAAATTTAAATATAAAAACAAGACAGAATAAGTGCAGCAAATAAAGGAGTAACAATGAGTAGTGATGATAAAAGCTCAGCAAAATCAAGCAATCTGGATGATTTAATTGATAACCTTATTAGTGATGAGGAGCTTGAGCGCTATATTGCTGAACAAAACGACGGTTTAACTCGTGAAGAAAGAGAAAAAATAAAAAGAGAAAATCGTATTAACGCAATTAACCAGTGGTGCGCCGAAAACCCTGGTAGAGACCCAACAAGAGCAAAAGATAAAACCATCAAACAGCTCGCCTTAGATGAAGAAGCTGAGGTGCTATTAGAAGAATTTAGAAGAGATAACCCTGAAAAAGCTGCAGAAAATAGAAGGAGAGCCGAAAATAGTTGTAGGTACCGTAAGAATAGTCAAACCTATAACGAACAACTACCAAGAGACTATTTACATAAAGACAGTTATGAAACACGATTAAAAAAAGCAGAAGCACTCAATGGTTGCCGCTTTAAAACTCGTACCTTTAAAAGTAAGCGTTTTACTGATCAATATGCAGCAGAGCTTGAATCTCCTAATCGCGGCTCAACACTTGAGGGGCATTGGGTAGAGAATGATGGTAAGCAATTGGCTATTTCATGGTTTGGAGGCTGGTCTAACTTATTTACAGCACTTGGTTTTTTCTTTGAAACACTCGCTTTTATGGTTTTCTTATTTCATGTATATGCGTTAATTGCGAATGGGTTTGAATATTTTTGGATTATGGCCTCAATCTATGTGACGCTCTTTGGTTTGGGTTATTTCACTTTAAAACATCGAGCCATATTAGCGCACCGAGATAATTTTTACTTTAATCGCCATACCGGCCTTGTAAAAACCCCGCATACTTTGTTTAGAAAACCGTTTTATTTACCTTACGAAGACATTGTTTGCTATGGCGCAAATCAGCGGAATGTCGGCTCAGCCCGTGGTGGCTCACGTGTATTTGTATCACTCATGGTGCCGTTAAAATACCCTAAACATTACCGCTTCACTAAGCCAACATTTTACGTTGGTGGTTCGAATCGTGAATGGGATTCACTGGCATACGCCACAGCCATGACCTTTATGGATACATCCATCCCGCTTGGTACTCACTTATATCAATCGATAGAGCATTACTTCAAAATTGATAAAGACATAACCGAAAAACATGGATTCCCTGAGGAGCTAAAACATTATTTAGATCCAGTAGATTGCCAAGTGAATAGAGAGGCCGTGTGGTAGTGAACTTTGTTAGGTTAGCATTTATCGCTATTTTTCTTTTTACTTCAACTGAGGTATTCGCAGGCATGTTTGGTTTGTTCAATAAAAGTGATTTTTTGTTATCTGCTCCAGTTCAAGGGGTTTTACTAGATAATGGTAAACCGGTGGCAAAACAAAAAGTAACCCGTTCGCTTACTTATGGTAAAGAATACATTGATAAGACGATAACAGATGAGAATGGCCGCTTTCGTTTTGATGAAAAACTAATAAGAACAGCTAAACCTGCAAATATGTTTGATAATGACTCGCTTATTCAACATATCTACCTTGAAAATGGCACTCCCGAAGGTATTGTGCTTTGGTATACAAGTATTTCAATTCATGAAAATAGTAATACCCTTAAAGGGTTGCTTGGTGATCTTGTTTGCGATCTATCAAACAGCCCACAAACAGTTGATATTCAGATAGAAGAGGCGCCTGAGCATACGTTTGCTATTTACGGTATGTGTGAGCTGAGCAAAACTTAACTTTAATCTCTTTCTAACAGCACAGCGCCGCTGTGCTCTTCACCTAAATAATCATCTTTGTTGTAGATAGGGCATTTGGCCATTGATAAACAGCCGCAGCCAATGCAACCATTAACGCGCTGGCGCAATCGTTGCATGTATTGAATGCGTTCATCTAATTGCGTTTGCCAAACTTTAGAAAGAGCTGCCCAATCTTGTTTAGTGGGTGTGCGTTGCTCGGGTAGGGTGCTTAACGTTTGTTTAATGTCTTCAAGAGTTATGCCCATGGTTTGCGCAGCTTTTATAACGGCAATTCGGCGCAATACATCGGGTTTATAGCGGCGCTGGTTACCGTTATTACGCCAGCTGCGAATAAGCCCTTTAGACTCATAAAAATGCAAGGTCGAAACTTTTACGCCACTGCGTTTTGCCACAAAGCCAACCGAAAGGTTTGCATCAATAAGTTTCTTATCTGACATAATTTGCTCCAATGTGTTGACCTAAAGTTAGCTTGAGGTAATGTGCATTCAATAGTAAAAAAAATGCATTTCACTGTGCAAGCAATATTTCAATCTTAGTGTCGAAATTTTAATTTCACCTATGAATAAAGTAACTTTTTTAATATTTTTGGTAATTTTTTGTGTTTTTTGATGTATAGTATATTTCTGTTTATGTTTTAAATACAAAAGGAAGGGTTATGAAAAATAAATTGTTATTTGGTATGGTTTTATTAATGGCTAGCTCAACATCATATGCGTCAGTGAAAGATAAAAAAGCAATGAGGAACGTTGACAGTAATATTGTAGCTGAAGTGAGTAAAGTAAAATCTAGCTGTGGAAATTCAGCTTTAGATGTAACTGTAGACTGGGATAGCTATAAGAATATGATTAGTAGTAATAGTGAAAAGCTTAATAAAGATAACTATAAGAGTGAGTGGGTTATTTCTCATTCAGGTCAACGAACCGTTGCGGCACTTGAGGCAATAACATCTATATGTGGAAGTGATGAAGATTATAAAGAAGAATTAGCAAAGTTAAAAAAGATTAAAATAACAGCTAAGCAAGACTTTTTAGATTCAAAAAATAACTTTACTTTATCTGATAATACTTTAAATATTGAAACAGGTCATAAGATGACTCGAAGAGCGTCTGATTATACTGATAAAATAAAATCTTTATTTTAAATTGATTGTTGTAATGATCTACTAAATGTAGATCATTACATTTAAGTCTATAACTAGAATGTTATAGCTCTTTTTCTATAGCATTCTGTACTGATTCAGCTCTTTCATCTATTTGATTCGCCGCATTCAATATTGGTGAATGATTTAAGGTTAAAATACCCTTACTGTATGTCGCAAAGTGGTTAGCATTATGAACATTACCATAGTTTTGAATGATTAATTTTTTCAAATCTTCTTCTATCGCTTCTTTAGAAAATTCATCAGAACACATTTCTTTAAATGCTTTTATGGTTGGTTCAAAATAGATCATAGGCCAAGTTTGATCATATAAATGAGCGTAATCATCAATAGCAAGCGTTTCCCAATTTACTTCTATATCAAATTCGAATTTGGCTGCTTCGAAAATTTGTCTTTTAAGTGAATCGAAACGATTCTTTTCAAATTCTCTTGCTGCTTTTTTCTCTCTTAGTCCCATTGTCATTCCTTATTTATTTGACATGTTTATTAATGATTTAACTTAATGAATTACAAAGTTCTATTAAGTCCTTTTTCGATAAGTTGCTTAATGCTGTGTGGTAAAGGTTCTGAGTAGTTAATTTTTATTGTTATAGTTTTATTATTGAGCTTCAAATTAAACTTTGACATTTCGTCATTCTTAATGTGGAATGTATGTACTTTATTTATTGCTGATAATGTGAAGTCATCATTAGTTAATTTTTTTATGTTTTCTGTTAAATAATCGATAACAATAGAGATTTTTTCAGCCTCAATATTGTTATTATATTTATCAGCAAAGAATTTAAATTCTAAATCATAACTTGATTTAAACATTTCTGACGTTAAATTTATTATTTCATCTATATCAATTATTTCTGATGTTGGCTGTTTGGTTTCTAAGTTTTTAAATAAATTTACTGTTGAATTTTGGTCTTTAATTGTTACGTGTGTTGCATAATTTAAATCAAAAATGGTTTTGTTTTTATCTTTATCAGATATGAGTACAGTGTTACTCTTTTCACTTAACTCTTCTAACCTGCCGGTAAAATTATTTCCAAACTTATCAAAAAGAGTAACTTCAAAAGAAGATTCTTGATTGATTAACCTGCTTATTAAATCTATTGGAGAGGGGATTGTTGGTTTTTCTTGGGTGTTAATCATGATATTCCTTATCTAGATTTAGTCCTTAATTTAGGGATATTATCTTTTTTTTTTGATTCAGACAATATCATTTTTCACTTTCTGTGTTAAAAACCTTTGTTTTATAGTCACTGCTTAATTATTCACCATTGTTCACAATGGGCGAAAGCCGATAGAGTTGATGAAATGGATAAAGCAGCTAAGCAAGCCATGGATTTGCATGGGCCAGATGCAAAAATGAATGTCGAATTATCACGTTGTAAGTGAGGCGGAAAGATGCACAAATTTAAATTAGATGAGGACTTTGAGGGCTTTTTAGAAGATTTTGGAATGCCAGAGCAGCAAGAAAGCTGTTCTTCAATAACATTAGAAAAATTTAAAAATAAGCTCCCAGATCGTTTATTAGAATATTGGCAAGAATATGGGTTTTGTAGCTTTAAACAAGGTTTATTTTGGATTGTTAACCCTGATGATTATGAAGATACCCTTGATGAATGGTTAGAACATACAGATATTCCAGATAATGATATCTATCATGTTTTTGCACGAAGTGCATTTGGAAATTTATATATTTGGGGTGAAGAAACCGGTTATAAATATGAAGTTAATACTCGGCGAGGTTGGATTATTGAGCAAGATGGGAATGCTCGTGATGAGAATGATTTTTCATTAGAGATCTTTTTTGGTGGAGCAAACGTTAAAGATTTTGATATTAAAGATAAATCTAGATCTGACTTATTTGATCCATCTATCAAAAAATTTGGTGAATTAAAGGCAGACGAAATGTTTGGTTTTGAACCGAGCTTAATTGTTGGTGGAGAAGCTATTTTTGACAATATTAACAAGGTAAATATTTTTGTTCACTTATCTATATTGGCGCAATTTGGTCAAATCGAAGTACTTGATCATGATGCACTTATACGAAAAGCTTTTTCATAATTAAAATCGCTCTTTAACAACACGGATGTTCTATAGGCTTGGGCTATTTGGCTAAGCCTTGCAAATATTTTGGCTCTAATTGCCTAACGCATTTTGGCGATAGCGACTTTGAATACGATGACTGTGGTAACCAAGTACGCGAAACGGGCAAAGGCATAAAAACGCACCTTGAATACAATGCATTCAACCAATTAAGCAGCTTTAACAACAATGGCACGCTAACACATTACGACTATGACCCACTAGGTCGTCGTATCGCTAAGCAGACTGAGCATGGCAAGATTGATTATATTTGGGATAACGACCAGCTAATAGGTGAATACCAGCACGGCGAGTATACCTGGTACATCAACTTACCCAATCAATTTCACCCAGTCGCACTGATTAAACAAGGTGAGCTGTATTACTACCACCTAGACCAACTTAACACCCCACGTTTTGTAACTAATAAAAACGCAGAGGTTGTATGGCAAAACCACGCCGATGTGTACGGCTATGAAGAACCAGAAGCTAATGCTGACTTTAATAAAGAAAACAGCTTCACTCAGCCTATACGTTTTCAAGGGCAATATTTTGATGAGGAAAGCGGCCTACACTACAACCGCTACCGCTATTACAGCCCCAAACAACAACGCTTTATAAATCAAGACCCGATAGGCTTAGTAGGCGGCATAAACCACTACCAATACGCGCCGAATCTGGTTAATTGGGTAGACCCGTTTGGACTTAGTTGTAAGGAAGGGGCTGCCACAGTTTTAAAAATCGATCATGGTAGTGACATGCATTT
>NZ_PNDF01000107.1:0-860 GCF_005887195.1 Pseudoalteromonas sp. S1650
AAAACGTAAGTGTGCCAGTGACAAACGCTTCACCGCCCACTCAAGGAATTACTGCATGGGTATCAGCTAACATGCGTTGCGCTTTTAGCTCAACTGAAAATATAGAGCCTAAAATACTCTCTATTTTTATTTGCTGTCCTAATTTAAGCCTGCCTTTTGCAAACTCTAATGCAGCTCTGGCACTCACGCCGGTACCAGTAGGGCTGCGATCTAATTCGCCCTCAGCAAAAATGCAGACATGGCGGCTAAATACAGAATGACTTTTTTGTGAATTTGAATAGAAAATCACCCCATATAAAAAACTTAATGCATCATCGGTCGGGTGTTTTGGTTGGTAGTGGTTATTAACATCCTGCTTAATGATTTTTCCTAAGCTAATAATTTGTTCATGATCGTTGGGCGCCAAACTTACATCCAAAGTATCAGCATCTACAAAAGCATAATAAGCGCCGCCATAAGCAATATCACAATTGACGGTACCAAACAGAGGTATTTCTATTGGCATATCAAGTTTTTCTGCATAACTTGCAACATTATCAAAACAAACACTTATTAGTTGGTTATTTCGAAGAGTAATATACGCCTTGATAAGCCCTGCTGGTGTATCTATACGTAACTCATTAACGCCTTCAGTAAAGTTGCAAATGCTGCTATCTTTAGCTGCTGTGGCAAGCGCTATGATAGCGTGACCACACATTGTGCTATATCCTTCATTATGTAAAAACAGTACGCCAAAATGGCTATCTTTACGTTCAGGTTTTGTGATCAACGCGCCGTACATATCAGCATGACCTCGGGGTTCGAACATCAGTGCTTTACGTAGGTGATCGAATCTTGTAAGGCAATCAGCTCGCTTTTCA
>NZ_PNDF01000108.1:0-739 GCF_005887195.1 Pseudoalteromonas sp. S1650
TATTTTTATTTGCTGTCCTAACTTAAGCCTGCCTTTTGCAAACTCTAATGCAGCTCTGGCACTCACGCCGGTACCCGTAGGGCTGCGATCTAATTCGCCCTCAGCAAAAATGCAGACATGGCGGCTAAATACAGAATGACTTTTTTGTGAATTTGAATAGAAAATCACCCCATATAAAAAACTTAATGCATCATCGGTCGGGTGTTTTGGTTGGTAGTGGCTATTAACATCCTGCTTAATGATTTTTCCTAAGCTAATAATTTGTTCATGATTGTTGGGCGCCAAACTTACATCCAAAGTATCAGCATCTACAAAAGCATAATAAGCGCCGCCATAAGCAATATCACAATTGACGGTACCAAACAGAGGTATCTCTATTCGCATATCAAGTTTTTCTGCATAACTTGCAACATTATCAAAACAAACACTTATTAGTTGGTTATTTCGAAGAGTAATATACGCCTTGATAAGCCCTGCAGGTGTATCTATACGTAATTCATTAACGCCTTCAATAAAGTTGCAAATGCTGCTATCTTTAGCTGCTGTGGCAAGCGCAATGATAGCGTGACCACACATTGTGCTATAGCCTTCATTATGTAAAAACAGTACGCCAAAATGGCTATCTTTACGTTCAGGTTTTGTGATCAACGCGCCGTACATATCAGCATGACCTCGGGGTTCGAACATCAGTGCTTTACGTAGGTGATCGAATCTTGTTAGGCAATCAGCTCGCTTTTCA